>DASPRL010000141.1 GCA_035624475.1 Terriglobales bacterium | reverse complement strand
GCCCTTGCCCTCGACGTCGAAGGTGAGCACGGTGGAGCCGCGGAAGTCGAGCATGTGCTGGCAGAGGTGGCGGGCGGTCTGGAGAGGCAGCAGGTCGCGGTGGAAGGGCTCGCCGCGCGAGGACTTGGTGACCGCGCCGTTAGAAGAGATGAGCCACAGGTCGAAGCCCAGTTCGGCGGCCACGGGAAGCGCGAACTTGTGCCGCCGTCCCGTGACCAGGATGACCTCGACGCCGCGTTCGTGGGCGCGGCGCAGGGCCTCGATGTTGGCGGCCGGGACCTGGAACTGAGGATTGAGCAGGGTGCCGTCGATGTCCACGGCGATGAGGCGGATGGGCGAAGTCACTGGGGAGATTCTAGCAGGCACCGGCCAGGCGCGCTCTTGCGGTCGGATCCCTCGTCCGCCCGGACCGACCGCAGATCCTCGGGAGGGATTGACGAGCCGGTACATATAGAAATACGATAACGACAACCGATAATGCGGCAGGGAAGGACAAACGGGCGGAGCGGCCGGCGCGATTCCGGCAAGGAGCAAGCGCTCTATTCCGGCCTGGTCCGGCTCCACATCCTCCACCACGCGGCCAGGGAGGGCATCTTCGGCTTGGGCATGATCGAAGAGCTTGCCCGGCACGGATACAAGCTCAGTCCGGGGACCTTGTACCCGATCCTCCACGGTCTTGAGCAGAAAGGACTGCTGTACTCCCGGGAACGCGCGCGCGCCGGCAAGATCCGCCGCGTGTACCGGGCGACCGCCGCGGGCCGCAGAGCGCTGGCGGTAGCGAAAGGGAGGATCCGGGAGCTGTTCGGTGAGCTCTTCGAAGGGCAGACCCGGGCAAGACCGCCCAGGAGGCGGGCCTAGCCCTGCCGTGTGGGCGGGTGGAGTGATGACCATGCGCGAGCCAAAGCACTCCCAAGCGGGCAGCATCAACTCGCCTCAGCTTCCAGGAGCGACGCTGGGGTGGGCCCCGCGATGAATCCCGCGCTGCTGTTCCGTCTGCTCGTCGCTGTGGCGGCGCTGGTGGCGGGCGGGATCGCCTCGCTTTCGGGCTTCGGGATCGGGAGTATCCTGACGCCGCTGCTGGCCACCGAGTTGGGCACCAAGCTGGCGGTGGCGGTGGTCTCGGTGCCGCACCTGGCGGGCACGGGGCTGCGCTTCTGGCTGATCCGGCGGCACGTGGATCGCCGCGTCCTGCTCAGCTTCGGCCTGGCCAGCGCGGCCGGAGGACTGATAGGCGCGCTGCTGCACGTCTGGCTGCGCAGCGCCGTCCTGGGCTACCTCCTGGGCGGACTGCTGGTTTTCGCGGGGATCAGCGGCCTGACCGGGCTCACCGCCCGCCTGCGCCTGGGGCGGAGCGCCGGCTTCGCGGCGGGCGCTCTCTCCGGGGCCTTCGGCGGACTGGTGGGCAACCAGGGAGGCATCCGCTCGGCCGCGCTGCTGGGCTTCGACGTCTCCAAGGAAGCCTTCGTCGCGACTGCCACCGCGATCGCGCTGCTGGTGGACGCCTTCCGCATGCCGGTGTATGCGGTCACGCAGTGGCGCGACGTGGCTGGAGCCTGGCCGCTGATGGCTCTGGCCGCCGCCGGCGTGATCGCCGGCACCCTGCTGGGACAGCCGGTGCTGCGCCGCATCCCGCCGCGGGCCTTCCGGGCCCTGGTTTCGCTGATCATCCTCGCACTCGGCGTCTGGATGCTGGCGCATCCCGGAGGCTAGGCACGGGTTCGATGGTGGGGAGGATGCGATGGGCAAGCTGTGGAAGTTCCTCGCGAGCCGATCGGGGGTCGAAGCGGGCAGCATCCTGCTGATCCGCCTGGCCGTGGGCCTGATCTTCTTCACTCAGGGGATCCTGAAGTACACCGACCCCAACATGGGGGTGAACCGCTTCACCCGCATCGGCTTCCCGCATCCCTGGTTCACCGCGCACTTCGTGGGGAGCGTTGAGGTGGTCTGCGGGGCGATGCTGCTGGTGGGCCTGCTGACGCGGCTGGCGGCGGTGCCGCTGCTGATCGTGATCGTGACCGCCATCGCCACCACCAAAATCCCCGAGCTGCTGCGGCCGGGACAGGGCTTCTGGTCCATGGTGAGCGACGCGCGCGCCGACTTCGCCATGCTGTGCGGGCTGCTCTTCCTTCTGCTGAGCGGGCCCGGAAGGCTGTCGCTGGACGCGCGCCGGGGCGGCGGGGAGAAGCCTTGAGATCAGGGTCGCGGCCAGGGCGGCACAGGCTGCTCTTGTGCGCGCTGGCGCTATTGCTGGCCTGCGGCAGGGCCTTCGCCGGGCCTCCCTTTCAGACCGACGATCCGGAGCCGGTGGACCTCCACCACTATGAGTTCTACACCTTCTCCACCTTCGATCGCGGAGGCGGGGCCACCACCGGCCAAGGCCCCGCCTTCGAGTTCAACGTGGGCGCCGCCCCCAACCTGCAACTGCACGTGGTGGTGCCGGTGGCTTGGTCGCGGCCCGACGCCGGGCCCACCGAATTGGGCGCGGGCGACATCGAGCTTGGGGTGAAGTACCGCTTCGTCGAGGAGAAGGGAGGGCGGCCGCAGGTGGGCATGTTCCCCATGCTGGAGGTGCCCAGCGGCGACGCGGGCCGCGGGCTGGGCAACGGCGGGGTGTGGGCGCGCCTGCCGCTGTGGATCCAGAAGAGCTGGGGGCCATGGACCACCTACGGCGGCGCGGGATACACCATCAATCGCGCGGCCGGGATGCAGGACTCGGGCTTCGCGGGATGGCTGGCACAGCGCCAGTTGGGCAAGCGACTCATCCTGGGAGGCGAGATCTATTATCAGGGCGCGCAGCAGGTGGGCGCGCGGCAATCCACTTTCCTCGACGGCGGCGGCTACCTCACGCTGCACGGCAACCTGAGCCTGCTGTTCATGGGCGGACACAGCGTGGCGGGCGATCGGCACACGGTGGGGTATCTGGGCCTCTACTACACCTGGGGAAAGGACCGCCCGCAGCCGGGCTCGCCGGCGCCGGCCCCGCCCTTCACGCAGCGCTGGTTTACGCCAGGAGATCGCCCGCCGAGGTAGCCGAAGCCCGCGCAGGGAAGGGCCGAGGCTACTGCTCCTCGTCCGGGTGAGATAGCTCGATGGTGTGCAGGTGGATGATGGTGCCGGTCTCGGGATGCATCTCGGGGGTGATCTTGTAGGTGTCGCGGCGGGCGACGTAGCCTTGGGCCTCCAGCTCCAGCACGCGGCGGTGGAAGCTGTCGGCGTCCCATTCGCGCACGACGATGACTTTGCCGGTGGTCAAAGGCTCACCACGAAAGACACGCAGGTTACCACGAAGGCACGACGGGAGACTCGCGCCGCCGAGGCTAAGCCTTCTGCGCCGCGCGCTCGGCCTCCAGGCGCGCGATGGTGGCGCGCAGCCACTGCTCCAGCCGCGCCTCCATCACCTGCTGGTTCTCCTGGTTCTCCAGGGTCTCGACCGTCTCCCCCTGCGGGCTCAGGGGGATATGGTGGCAGGGAACACTCTCGCCGCGGCGCTCCTTGGGGACCAACTGCATGAGCACGCACTCTTCGCAGGGATGGGTGCGCTCGGGGTCGCCGAAGTTGAGGCAGCTAAGAGAGTCCTGGAAGGTGTGCGTGGGCTTCCAGGGGGTGCGGACGGAGCGGCCGTAGCCGCCCTGCTCGAGGAAGGTGAGCTCGAATTTGAGGACGTCGAGGATGTCGCGGTCGTCGTGGGCCATACCCCTAACCTCCATCCGGCTGCCGCGGGCTTCTCTGGTCCCTGGGGCGCCGGTACGAGTCCCAGCTTAGGCGGGGATGTCGCAGGACGCTGTGACCTATGTCACAGGGCGAGGTGATTCTAGTACCCCGGGGCGCGGGGATGGGGAAGGCGTGGGCGGCTTCGTCACGCGGGCGCGTGATGAAGGTCACAGCCAGAAGGACGGCGGCCGGGCTACAAGGAGGACGTGGCGGAACGACCGAGCAGCGATCTCTGCCATTCGCCCGCCCACCGCGAAAGGATGCCGGCCACGCCTTCTCTGCCCAACGTGTCCGTGGCCTGGCATCTGGCGTGTGCCCGAGCCCTGATGCCATACCCCACCTTGTCGCGGGGCCAGGGCACACGCCAGGTGGGCACGCCGCCCCCCACACCATGAGCCGCGACTTCGCCTCACTCACGCCCCAGGAGACCCTGCTCGCCGCCATCACCATCGAGGAGCGCAACGGGCGCCTCTACCGCAACTACGCCGAGATGTTCGAGGAGCTGAGCGACCCCGACTCGCAGCAGGTGGCGCAGGCCTTCCGCGAGATGGCGGAGGAGGAGGACCGGCACGCCGCCCAACTGCGCGCCTCCTACCTGGAGCGCTACGAGAAGCAGCTCTGCCTGCTGACCCCGAGCGAGATGGCCGACACCATCGAGTTCCCGCGGCTGGAGGACGGCGACATCTACTCCGTGGGGCGGATGCGGGTGGGCAGCATCAGCCGGGTCAACGCGCTGCGCGTGGCCCTGGCCGCCGAGGAGCACGCCCGCCGCTTCTACCAGCGCCTGGCCGAAGGCGCCAGCGATCCTCCGATGGCGCGCCTGTACGCCGAACTGGCGCAGTTCGAGGCCGGGCACATCGTCTTCCTCAACCAGAAGCTGCGCGGGATCTCCCACCTGACCAACGCCGGCTGAAGCGCGGCCGGGACCGCGTGTACAATCGCTAGTTCGATCCGCGCCCGCGGTCGTTCGCCTATGGCCAAGATCACTTTCCTGGAGTGCTCCAAGTGCGGGGAGAAGGTGTCCCCGCAGAAGCCGCAGACCGTCTGCCCCCAGTGCGCGGGCTCGCTCTACGTGCGCTACGACCTGAAGGCGGTGCAGAAGAAGTTCCCGCGGGCGCGCCTGGCGGAGGGCCCGCGCAGCATGTGGCGCTACGCGGCGGTGCTGCCTGACGCCCCGCCCGTCACCCTGGGCGAAGGCTTCACCCCCATGCTGCCCAGCCGGAAGTACAAGCATGTCTTCATCAAGGACGAAGGGCTGAATCCCACCGGCTCGTTCAAGGCGCGGGGACTGTGCGCGGCGGTGACCATGGCCCGGGCCTACGGACTGAAGAAGCTGGCTATTCCCTCGGCGGGCAACGCCGCCAGCGCGCTGGCTGCCTACGCCGCGGCCGCCGGCCTGGAGGCGCACATCTTCATGCCCCAGGACGTCCCCCAGGCCAACCTGGTGGAGTGCCGCAGCTACGGCGCGCACGTCACCCTGGTGGACGGGCTGATCTCCGATTGCGCCCGCCTGCTGGGGGAGCGCAAGCAGCAGGAGGGCTGGTTCGACATCTCCACGCTGAAGGAGCCCTTCCGCGTGGAAGGCAAGAAGACTATGGGCTACGAGGTGGCCGAGCAACTGGAGTGGGGGCTGCCGGAGGCCATCATCTATCCCACCGGCGGCGGAGTGGGGCTGATCGGGATGTGGAAGGCCTTCGAGGAGATGGAGGCGCTGGGGTGGCTGAAGCGCGGGCAAAAGCGGCCCAAGATGATCTGCGTGCAATCAAGCGGTTGCGCGCCTATCCCTAAAGCATGGGATGAACATAAGCCGGTCTCGGAGGCGTGGGCCCACGCCAGCACCCTGGCGGCCGGGCTGAGGGTACCCAAGGCTTACGGCGACTACATCATCCTCGACATCCTGAAGCAGAGCCGAGGGGCGGCGGTGGCGGTCACCGACCAGGAGATCGTCGAATGCGTGCGCGAGTGGGCGGCGGAGGAGGGCGTGTTCGCGGCGCCCGAGGGTGCGGCCTCGCTGGCCGCCTACAAGAAGCTGCTGGCGCGGAAGTTCCTCAAGCCCTCAGACACGGTGGTGCTGTTCAACACCGGCTCGGGACTGAAGTACATCGACGTGATCGCGCCCGCGCTGAAGGCGGAGGCGGGTGCGGCGGACCAATCCGCGC
>DASPRL010000140.1 GCA_035624475.1 Terriglobales bacterium | reverse complement strand
CGGCATGGCAAGCATGAGGACCCAGAGCATGCCGCGGGTCTCGAACAGCCTACGCCGGAGGAGAAGCCAGGCGGCGATCGCCAGGACGGCGATGAAGATCGTCCCCAGCCCCACCATGATGTGATAGCTGTAGTAGAGCAGCGGGACGTTGTCGGGCCACTGCTCGGGCGGGAAGTCCTCCAGCCCCTGCACCTGCGCGCCCCAGCGCCGGTAGGTGAGGAAGCTGAGCATCTTGGGGACGTAGATGGGATTGTCCAGGGAGTGGTCGCGCATGTCGGGCTGCCCCAGGATGACCAGCGGGGCTCCCGGACCGCTCTTGAAGAGCGCTTCCATGCCGGCCAGGGTGGCCGGCTGCTTGTGGGCCACCATCCGTCCCTGCGCGTCGCCCGTCGGGAAAAGCTGCAGGATGGAGAAGAGGCAGGCCGCCGTCACTCCCACCCGCAGGAACAGCCGGCCGTACTCCCGCTGCTCGCGGTCGAGCAGCACGTAGGAGGCGCCCACCGCCGCCATCACGAACGACCCGGTGATCACCGCCCCGCTCATGTTGTGGGCGTATTGCCACCACGCCCACGGGTTCAGTACCAGTCCCCAAAAGCTGGTCAGGTGGGCGGAGCCGTCGGCCCCGATCTCGTAGCCCACCGGGTTCTGCATCCAGGCGTCGGTGGCGATGATGAAGAAGCCCGAGATCCACGAGCCCACGAAGACCAGGAACGCCGACAGCCAGTGCGCCCGCGGGCTCAGCCGCTTCTCCCCGTAGAGGAAGAGCCCCAGGAACGCCGACTCCAGGAAGAAGGCGAACACGCCCTCCATGGCCAGGGTCTGCCCGATCACCCCGCCGGCGAAGCGCGAGAAGTGCGACCAGTTGGTGCCGAACTGGAATTCCATGGGGATGCCGGTGATCACCCCGATCACGAAATTGATGCCGAAGATCTTGGCCCAGAAGCGCGCGGCGCGGCTGTAGCGCTCGTCCTTTTTCCACAGGGCGAGGCTCTTCAGCAGCACGATGAGCGGGGCCAGCCCCATGGTCAGCTGCGGGAAGAGGTAGTGATAGGTGACGGTGAAGGCGAACTGGATGCGGTCCACCAGAAGTGCGCTGTCCATAGAAGGGCACCTCCGCGTGCAGCAGGCGAGAACAACATTGTCTCACGCGCACGGCCCTGTCTGTGACCCGGCTCACCAGGCGGTGTCCAGCGCCGCGCTACTCCTTCTTCGCGCCCTGCCGCCGCTGCTGCTCCGCCTGCCGGATCTCCCGCCGCCGGGTCGCATCCTGGTAGCGGCGCTTTTCCTCCACCGTCTCCGGGACCACCGGCGGCACCGCCACCGGATGCCCGCTCGCATCGATGGCCACAAAGGTCAGGTAGGCGGAGCTGACGTGCCGCTTGCTCCCGGCGATGTAGTTCTCTACCCAGCACTTCACGCCGATCTCCATCGAAGTGTGGAAGGCGTGGTTCACCGAGGAGCGCAGGATGAGCAGGTCGCCGACGTGCACGGGAGCGAGGAAGTCGAGATGGTCCATGGAAGCGGTGACCACGTAGCGGCGCGAGTGGCGGTGCGCCGCCAGCGCCCCCGCGATGTCGATCCACTGCATCAGGCGGCCACCCATCAGGTTGCCCAGCGGGTTGGCGTCGTTGGGCATGATGACCTCCGCCATCTCCGACTGTGACGCCCGCACCGGCCGCGCTTCCAGATTCTCTTCCTTCTTGTTCATAGCGCCTGAGTGTACTCGCCCCGCCCGCGCCCGGCCAACCTAAGCCGGCGCCCGGCTCTGGTACTTTTGCCAGTTCCGCCTCCCTCGCGGTATAGGTACCATCGGCTCGGCCCGGCTAGCGTGACCCTGGCTGGGGTCTGCGGGGGCGGCCAGGGTGCGCCCGCTACAGCCCTTTGGCACGAACTAGGGGGATAGCACTCCGGATCGCTGAGTTAGTCAAGTGTTTTCAATAGGATAGGAGATTTTGGGGCGATGCGAGGCATTTTTTGGGCTGAGCCGCCATTCAATCCGCTTGATTTGAGGCCGTAAATCGAAGTAAGATAAGCAGTTTGTTCGGCCCTATCGGACCCGTGGTGGAAGGATGCGGGGCTTTCGCAGCCCACTCGTCTCCGCGCATCCGCCGCAACCACAAGCGAATCCAATCATCAGAGGTAGGGCCCCAAAGCGGTCATAAATCTACCGTAAAGGCAGAGGTATCATGGCAAAGCGACGTGGCAATCCCAATTGGGGCAAGCCCGAGCCGATCGGGCCCATCGTGCCCACCGTGACCGAGTTCGAGCAGGTGGTGCGCGAGTACAAGCTCCTGCCCGAGCAGTACATTCGCTCCACCCGGCTGCGGGAGTGGGCGCGCCGCAACAAGAACTCCAAGTTCATCCCCGAATCCCTGCTGCAGGCCTGGGGCTTCGAGATCGAGTCCACGCTGTAAGCGTAGCTTCGCCGAAGAGGGCCGTCGTGGGCGACGGCCCTTTTTCTTTTTGCCCGGCGAGCTGCGTTGACGTCCTCGGGGTCGCGTGAGATAGTGTTGCGCTCCGGGAGAACGCCGCCGCATGGTCCGCCTGGTCCCCAGGGAAACCAAGTTCTTCGGTATGTTCGCCGAGATGGCGGGCAACGTCACCGACGGCGCCCGCCTGTTGCTCGAGATCCTGCAGGACTTCCAGAACGTGGAGACGCGGCTGCAGAAGCTGCAAGAGATCGAGCACCGCGGCGACGACCTGACCCACGCCATCATCACCAAGCTGAACCAGACCTTCATCACCCCCTTCGACCGCGAGGACATCCACCGCCTGGCCACCACCCTGGACGACGTGCTCGACTACGTGCACGCCGCCGGGGAGCGTCTGAGCACCTATAAGATCACGCAGCGCTCCCCGCGGGCCACCCGCCTGGCGGAACTCATCGTGCGCCAGACCGAGCAGATCGCCGCGGCCATCTCCAAGCTGGACAAGCACGACAGCGTGCTCGACTACTGCGTGGAGATCAACCGCCTGGAGAATGAGGCCGATTCGGTGGCCCGCGAGGCCATCGGCAAGCTCTTCGAAGAGGAGAAGGATCCCATCGCCCTGATCAAGATGAAGGAACTCTTTGAGGTCCTGGAGATGGCCACCGACAAGGCGGAGGATGTGGCCAACGTCATCGAAACCGTGACCCTGAAAAGCGCCTGATGGATACCGGCCTGCTGCTGGTCATCGTCACCGTGCTGGTGGCCCTGACCTTCGACTTCTTCAACGGCTTCCACGACGCCGCCAACAGCATCGCCACCGTGGTCTCGACGCGCGTGCTCTCGCCCACCTGGGCGGTGGTCTGGGCCGCCTTCTTCAATTTCGTGGCCGCCTTCCTGCTGGGGACGGCGGTGGCCAAGACCATCGGCCAGGGCATGATCGATCTTTCCATCGTCACCCAGTGGGTGGTGCTGGCGGGACTGGTGGGCGCCATCGTGTGGGACGTGCTCACCTGGTGGTGGGGCCTGCCCACCTCCTCCTCGCACGCCCTCATCGGGGGCTACGCCGGCGCCGCCATGGCCCGCGCCGGCCTTGTCCGCGGCTGGTCACATGCCGACGAGGTGATCCTGGCCAGCGGCTGGACCAAGACCCTGGCCTTCATCGTGCTGGCCCCGGTCATGGGCATGGTGCTGGCCCTGGTCTTCATGCTCGCCACCTACTGGCTGCTGCGGCACAAAGCTCCCCGCCAGGTGGATAGCTGGTTCCGCAAGCTGCAGTTGCTCTCGGCCGCCGGCTACAGCCTGGGCCACGGCGGCAACGACGCCCAGAAGACCATGGGCATCATCGCCGGCGCCCTCTACACGGGCGGGCTCATGAGCAAGGCCGATTTCATCGCCGACTGGGGCTCGCTGCACTGGCCCATCATCCTCAGCGCCCACTTCGCCATCGCCATGGGCACCTACCTGGGCGGATGGCGCATCGTCCGGACCATGGGCCAGCGCATCACCAAGCTCAAGCCGGTGGGCGGCTTCTGTGCCGAGAGCGCGGGCGCCCTCACCCTGTTCGGCACCGCCCTGGCCGGCATCCCCGTCTCCACCACCCACACCATCACCGGCGCCATCGTGGGAGTGGGCGCCACCCACCGCCTCTCCGCGGTGCGCTGGGGCGTGGCTCAGCGCATCGTGTGGGCCTGGATCCTGACCATCCCCGCCTCGGCGGCCGTCGCCGGCCTGGTCTTCTGGGTCATCCGCCTGTTCCACCCGGCTGGCTGAGCCTCCTCCCCAATAAGAAAGCGCTCCCCGCAGGGAGCGCTGTCAGGCTTTGGTAAGGCCCAGGCCTTATTCCGTCCAGGTCCAGGGGTAGACCCAGCCGACGCTCTCGCAGGTCGCGGTCCGGGGTCCCCAGGTGAGCGTACTGCCGTCGGTGAAGTCGGCGCGGGCGTACAAGGTGTAGGTGCCGCTGAAGCTGTAGGTGGAGGTGCTCCAGGGAGCGACCAGCTCCTCGTAGTTCCCGTCGGCGTAGAACTGCACCTTCCACGGCGTCTGGTTGTGGAGTTCCAGGACGCAACCGCCACCGCGGGTCTTCGGCACTTTCGCATTGGGATCGTTGGCCTGAGACTTGTTCTTGATGTTGGGGTCCTGGCCGGTGCCGCGACTCTTGGTCGCCTTGTCGGTCATCGCCTTGCCGGTCTTGCCCCGCACCTGGGCCGAGGTCACCGGCGTCATCCATCCCGCCAGGGCCACCAGCGCCACCGCGCAAGCAAACCACTTCATCCTCTTGTGCATGAACTCCCCTCCCGGAGCGGGCGCCGGAGGCGCGCCACCCCTGTTGAATGATGATCGTTGATGAGACGCCCCGCTCGCCTTGCGGCCTTGGGGGGACCGGCGGGGCCATCTCTATGGTACTCCCGCGCCCGCAAAGTGCAAGCTTCCGCACCGCGAGGCGGGAGAGCCGTCTGTCATTGGCCGGCCGGCCGCGGCGCGGGACGGCTGGGATCATTGAGGTCCGACTTGTGCTTGATGTTGGGGTCCTGGCCCAGGCCGCGGCTCTTGTGGGCCTTGGTCACGACCATCTTCTGGACCTTCTGTTCCTTCTTGTTCTGGGCCGAGAGGCCCGGGACCATCAGAGCCGAGGCGGAAAGCAGGCCTGCCAGGGCCGCGAACTTGCTCCATCGGTTGCGCATTGAACAGTTCCTCCCCAGCGCCGCTTGACCGCGCAGCGCTGATGCTGTCCCTAGAACGGCGGCGGCGCGCTTCCTTGCAGGCCCCCGGCAGGGGGAATTGCACCATTTCCGGTGCAGCCGCTCTGCTACAATCGAGAGGACGCCATGGCCACCGCATCCCCCTTCACCGACGTCGAAACCGCGCTGGAGGAGATCCGCCAGGGGCGGATGATCATCGTGGTGGACGACGAGGACCGCGAGAACGAGGGCGACCTCACCCTGGCCGCGGAGAAGGTCACGCCCGAGGCCATCAACTTCATGGCCAAGCACGGGCGCGGGCTCATCTGCCTGGCCATGACCGAGGAGCGGCTGGACCACCTGCGCATCGGGCCCATGACCGCGGAGAACACCTCGCAGTACGGCACCGCCTTCTGCGAGGCCATCGACGCGCGCCAGGGCGTGACCACCGGCATCTCCGCCTACGACCGCGCCCGCACCATCCACGTGGCCATCGATCCCAAGAGCGGTCCCGGGGACCTGGCGCGGCCCGGGCACGTCTTCCCCCTGCGCGCGCGCAAGGGCGGGGTGTTGGTGCGCGCCGGCCAGACCGAGGCTTCGGTGGACCTGGCCCGCCTGGCCGGGCTCGTGCCCGCGGGCGTGATCTGCGAAATCATGAACGAGGACGGCTCCATGGCGCGAGTGCCGCAACTGGCCGGGTTCTGCCGCGAGCACCAGATGAAGATGCTCACCGTCGCCGGCCTCATCCGCTACCGCATGCGCACCGAGCGGCTGGTGCACCGCATCGGGGAGGCCATGCTGCCCACACCCTACGGCGACTTCCGCATGATCGCCTACGAGAGCGACATGGCGCACAACTCCCACGTCGCCCTGCTCAAGGGCGACGTGGAGCACGACGACGGCACTCCCGTGCTGGTGCGCATGCACTCCCACTGCCTGGTGGGCGACGTCTTCGGGGCCACCTGGTGCGACTGTCACAGCATCGTGCAGCGCTCCCTGCGCGCCATCGCTGAGGCCGGCCGCGGCGCCCTCATCTACCTGCACCAGACCTCCAAGGGCTTTTCCGTGGAAAAGGTCGACGACAAGCCCGTGCTCGCCTTCCACAAGGACGTGCGCGAGCCCAATCTCCCCGACCACCAGCGCAAGACCCAGCGCGAGGTGGGCATCGGGGCGCAGATCCTCTCCGACCTGAACATCCACGCCATCCGCCTGCTCACCAACCATCCCCGCAAAGTGGCCGCGCTCGAAGGCTACGGCATCTCCATCGTAGAGCAGATCCCCATCCCGGTGGAGCGCGCCGCGCGCAGGGGCTGATTTCTTTCAACCGCAGAGGACACAGAGGGCACGGAGGAAGGCCTTGAAGGGCGAGTTTCCCAGGCGCACCGCGCGAACGGGTGTCTTTGCACTCTTTCATGCTGAGTTGAGGTTAGAGCAGGGCAGCGTCGGAAGCTGGGTTTCAGATCACCCGAT
>DASPRL010000139.1 GCA_035624475.1 Terriglobales bacterium | reverse complement strand
GGCGAACTCGCTGGTCTTGACCTTGGTGGCGCCCTCCATCAGCCGCTCGAAGTCGTAGGTGACCTTCTTCTGCTGGATGGTGCGCTCCAGGCCGTGCTCGATCAGCCGCGCCGCCTCCGGCCAGCCCAGGAAGTCGAACATCATCACCCCCGAGAGCATCACCGACGAGGGATTGATGACGTCCTTGTCGGCATACTTGGGGGCGGTGCCGTGGGTGGCCTCGAAGCAGGCGTACTCGTCGCCGATGTTGGCGCCGGGGGCGATGCCCAGCCCGCCGATCTGCGCCGCGCACGCGTCCGAGATGTAGTCGCCGTTCAGGTTGGGCGTGGCCAGCACGTGGTACTCGTCCGGCCGCGTCACCACCTGCTGGAAGATGGAGTCGGCGATGCGGTCGTTGATCATCAGCTTCTTCTTCCACTGCCCATTGCCATGGCTGGGGTAGAGGAACTCCAGCACCGCCTTGACCTCGGCGGCCACCTGGCTGCGGAACTCCGCCGTGGCGAACTCCAGTCCCGGCTCCACCATGCCGGCGTTGGCCTCGATGCTCAGGTTCGGGTTCTTGTCCTTGTTGTCCAGGATCCAGCTCTCGCGCTCGGTGACCACCTGCTCGCGGAACTCGTCCACCGCCAGCTCGTAGCCCCAGTTGCGGAAGGCGCCCTCGGTGAACTTCTGGATGTTGCCCTTGTGCACCAGGGTGACCACCTTGCGCCCGTTGGCCAGCGCATGCTGGATGGCCTTGCGCACCAGCCGCTTGGTCCCGGTGATGGAGATAGGCTTGATGCCCACGCCCGAGTCCATCCGGATGCGCTTGGACCCGCTCTTCAGCATCTCCTTGTTCAGGAACTCGATCAGCTTCCGGACCTCGGGGGTCCCCTGCTGCCACTCGATGCCGGCGTACACGTCCTCGGTGTTCTCGCGGAAGATGATCACGTTCATGCGCTCGGGATGCTTCACCGGCGAGGGCACGCCCTGGTAGTACTTTACCGGGCGCACGCAGGCGTAGAGGTCGAGGATCTGGCGCAGCGCCACGTTGAGGGAGCGGATGCCGCCGCCGATGGGCGTGGTCAGCGGCCCCTTGATGGCGACCCGGAACTCCTTGATGGCATTCACGGTGTCGTCCGGCAGCCAGGTCTTGAACTGAGTGAACGCCTTCTCGCCGGCGAAGACCTCGTACCAGGCCACCCGGCGCTTGCCGCCGTAGGCCTTCTGCACCGCCGCGTCGAACACCCGCCGCGAGGCCTTCCAGATGTCCCGCCCCGTGCCGTCGCCCTCGATGAAGGGCACGGTCGGGTTGTCCGGAACCTGGAACTTCCCGTCGCTGTAGCTGATCTTCTGGCCGTCCGTGGGGACGGGGTTGCCGTTGTACGAAGCCGCCATCGCTCAATACCTCCGTAGAATAAGAACTCGCACGATTCTAGGGTCCGCGGCGCACCCCGCCCTATGACATGCGTCACATCCTCCTGTGACAGCGTCACAGGCGCCCCGGAGCGAGTTCTTACCTTATCACCGCCGAACCGCCCCAGGGGGCGGAAATCCGCCCCGGAACCCACTCTACAACCGGCTGCCGGCTACTTCACTACTCGCTCGTACACCGCCCGCACCGTCTCGAATCCCCGCTCCATCTCCCGCTCCAGCCCTTCGGGAAACTCCCGGCCGAGGATGCGCGCTGCCAGGCTCTCCACCGTGCGCCGGGCATGTTCGGAGGCGGGCAGCGACTTGCGCGCTCGCCCCAGCACCAGCCGTACCACGTGCTCGACCGTGCGGAATAGCTCCGCTGCGGCGTCCAGGGTAGCGCAATCCGCATCGCTCAGTCGGCCGCGCGCCGCCAGCCCGTGCAGCCGCTCCCGGATGTTCCCCCTGGTCTCGCCTATGCCGGCCCGCACCAGCAGCATGCAGACGATGAAATCGATGTCGTAGAAGCCGCCGGCGACGGTCTTGAAGTTGCTTTCTCCCGCCTCCGCTCTCTCCAACTTAGCCCGCATCTCGCGCGCCGCCGCCGCGAAACTCCGGTCCAGCCCGAAGCGCGGGAAGTGACGCTCCACTCGTACCCGTGCCCGCTCTGCCAGCTCCTCCGGGCCCGCGATGCGCCGCAGCTTGGTGTAGGTGAGCGCCTCCCAGGGCTGTGCCTCCTCGGCGAAATACTGCTCCAGGTTGGAGGGCGTGACCACCAGCTCGCCCTCGCCGCCGCGCGGCCGCAGCCGGGGATCGACGGCAAAGACGATGCCCTCCTTGGTGTAGGCCGCCAGGGCTTCCACCACGCGCTCGGCGGCGCGCGCAGCCTGGGCTGGGTCGGAACGCTCGTCGCGCACGAAGACCAGGTCGGCGTCGGAGGCGATGTCGAACTCCTCGCTGCCCAGCCGCCCCAACGCCAG
>DASPRL010000138.1 GCA_035624475.1 Terriglobales bacterium | reverse complement strand
CGCGCAGGTGCAGGGGCTGGAGGACTTCCCGCCCGAGCAGTGGCCCGACAACGTCCCCTTGCTCTACTACAGCTACCACATCATGGTGGGGTTGGGGACGATCTTCATCGCCATCATGGTGTCGGCGGCGCTGTTGCTGTGGCGGCGGCGGCTGTTTGAGGCGCGCTGGATGCTGTGGATCCTGATGCTCAGCTTCCCCTTTCCCTACATCGCCAACACCGCCGGCTGGATGACGGCGGAATTGGGCCGCCAGCCCTGGCTGGTCTACGGGCTGATGCGCACCGCCGAGGGCTACTCGCGGACGGTGTCGGCGGGCAACGGCCTGTTCACGCTGCTGGGATTCATGGGCATGTACACCGTGCTCTCCATGCTCTTCCTATTCCTGGTGTGGCGGGAGATCGGGCACGGACCGGAACTCCTGCCGGAAGAGCGGGCCGCGGCTGCGGCGTAGAGGAGGAACGATGGAAACCCTCTGGTTCGTCTTGGTCGCCTTCATGCTCACCGCCTACGTGGTGATGGACGGCTTCGATCTGGGCGCGGGCATCCTGCATCTGGCGGTGGCCCGCACGAGCGAGGAGCGGCGCCTGGTGCTGCGCTCCATCGGGCCGGTGTGGGACGGCAACGAGGTGTGGCTGCTGGCCGCCGGCGGCACTCTGTACTTCGCCTTTCCCCTGCTCTACGCCTCCAGCTTCAGCGGCTTCTACCTGCCGCTGATGATGGTGCTGTGGCTGCTGATGCTGCGCGGTATCGGCATCGAGTTCCGTACCCACCTGCACAATCCGCTATGGCAGAGTTTCTACGACGCGGTGTTCTCGTTCGCCAGCGCGTTGCTGGCCATCTTCTTCGGAGCGGCGCTGGGTAACGTGATCCGGGGCGTGCCCCTGGACGCCGCCGGCTACTTCTTCGAGCCGCTGTGGACCAACTTCACGGTGCAGGCGGAAGCCGGCATCCTCGACTGGTACACGGTGCTGTGCGGGGTGCTGGCGCTGGCCGCGCTGGCGCAGCACGGCGCCCTCTACGTGGCCACCAAGACGGAGGGCGCGCTGCAGGCGCGGGCGCGGAAGGCCGCTGCCTGGGCCTGGCCGCTGGTGGTCCTGCTCTCGGTGGTGGGCCTGATCGTCACCCTGCGCGTCCGCCCGCAAATGGCCGACAACTACCGCACCCATCTCTGGGGGTTCCTGCTGCCCATCCTGGTGGGGGCGAGCCTGGGGGCGATGCTCCACTTCCGCCTGCGCGGCAACGACCGCAGTGCCTTCGTGGCCTCCGCCGCTTACCTGGTGGGGATGCTGGGGGGAGCCGCCTTCGGGCTTTATCCCCAGGTTCTGCCGGCTTCGACCGATTCCAGCTACAGCCTCACCATCTACAACGCCGCCGCCCCGGCCTACGGGCTGCGCGTGGGGCTGATCTGGTGGTGCTTGGGGATGGCGCTTGCGATCGGCTACTTCGCCTTCCTCTACCGCCGCTCCCGCGGCAAGGTGAAGCTGGAGGCGGGAGAAGAAGGCTACTGAAGCTCCTGCCCGCCGACGCCGCCTCCACTGCCACCCGGTTCGGCATTGCGATGTGGCTTAGTTGAGACCCTCCGTCCTCACTCGATCGCGGGCAGCGGGCGGGTGCAAGGCGGTGCCGTCCAGTGGCAGCCCTTCTGGTCGCAAATCAATGTGGGGGACCCGCAGTAGGTCATAAAAAAGCCGGGCGCGGTGCGCCAGAGCAGGCTCATGTTGTCGGTGAGCCTGGGTTCGACGAAGCTGAACTGGTTGGCAAAGTAGTGCGTCACCTGCACTCCCACCGTGGCGGTTGCGCCGTGGTCGGCGAATGCGGAGTAGCCGCCGAAGGTGGCGTCCGCGTAGTTGAACAGGATGTCGCTCTTGCCCTCGAAAAACACTACCTGGAAGCGGACGGACTCGTCCGGGAAGGGTCGATCCCACCCGTCAGGGCCCGGGACCCAGGGCAGGTAGACGTCTCGCCACTCGACGACCAGCTCGCGGCTGGGTGCGGTGCCGATTTCCTGCCAGAACACATTCTGGTCGGGGTCGGGGGATGTACATGCCGCTGGGCAGTCTGCTTCGGCGAAGCTGGTCCAGAAGGGCGCAACCAGCGTATTGGGACCCGGCGTCGGAAGCCACGTGTTGTTCCAAGAAGCGAAAGGAATGTCAAAGGAGATGGTGCCGTTAGAGCTCACCCACAGACTGCTGAAGCTGGCGCCGCCAAAACGGACGGGGAAGGTGGGCGTGATCTGTGCGGCCTGGTCCATCACGAAAGCGAGGTTGGTTCCGGTGATGGTGCGATAGCTGTAGGTCGTCGACTGGTAAGAGTAGGGAAGGAGCGCGGTGAGGGTGAAGGTTTCCCCGCCAGTGGCGCCAACGGTGTACCGTCCCAGGGCGGGGGGAGTGAACTGCCCGGTGTAAATACCGTCGCCGGCGGCTTGGTCGGGCCCCACCCCGTCGTCCTTGAGGGTGAGGGTAAGGCCGCCGGGATTGATGGTCACGGTGACGTCGCCCGCCGGGGAGGCGCAGTTGATGTGCAGCACCGCTAGCGTGGCCGGCAGTCCTACCACGACCGAGGGAGAATCGCCGACCGGCTGCAGGCGCCCCATGACCTCGGAATTGGAGCAGGTAAGCGAGCCGTTGGCATTCAGCCGCTTGCTGGTGACGGTGTTCGTCAGGCTGGCCTTGCTGTCTCCACCCGCCAGGATCAGGTTCTTGAGGGCACGCCAGTCGCGGCTGGGATCCTGCGCCTTCAGCAGCGCCGCCACCCCGGTGACGTGCGGCGCCGCCATGGAGGTGCCGCTGAAGGCGCTGTAGGTGTTGTTGGGGGTCGTGCTCAGAATCTCCGACCCGGGTGCGCCCAAGTGGACGGTGCGTTTGCCATAGTCGGAGAATTCAGAAAGCAGGTCGTTGCGATCGGTGGAGGCCACCGCGATCAGGTTGGGCAGGTAGTAATCGGCGGGGAAAAGTGTGGGACCGTCGTTGTCCATCGCGTAGTTGCCGGCGGCTGCCACGAGCAGGATCCCGCTCTGGCGGTGGCCGTCGATAGCATCGAAGAGTGCCTGCGAGAACCAATACCCTCCCCAACTGTTGTTGGTGGCCACCAGGTTGATGCCGTGGTTGTCCTTGAGGTCTTTGAAAAATTCCAGGCAGGTGACGGCGTCGGAGTCATAGCCGCTGCCGCTGGCGTCGAGGAACTTGCAAGCGATCAGGGTCACGTTCCAGTTCACTCCCGCCACCCCGATGTGGTTGTTCCCCTTCGCCCCGATGGTGCCCGAGACGTGCGTGCCGTGGCCGTTGTCATCCATGGGGTCGCAGGTGTTATAGGCGACATTGAATCCGTGCGAGTTGACGGGGCAGGTCACGCCGTTCACCGTGTAAGAGAACGGAGACGACCAGACGTTAGCCGCCAGGTCCTCGTGGTTGTAATCAAAGCCGGTATCAATCACTCCCACCGTCACGCTGTTGCTGCCGGCGGTGAGCCTCCAGGCCTCAGGGGCGTCGATGTCGGCATCCACCGTGCCCCCGCTCTGGCCGGTATTATTCAGCTCCCACTGGGTGGGAAACTGGGGATCGTTGGGGACGACGGGGGTGAGGATGTGGACGCGGTAATCGGGCTCGGCGTAGAGCACGTCAGGGTTGCGGCGGTAAAGGCGAACGGCCTGGGCCACGGACATGCCGGCGGCCAGACGGACGAGCTGCAGCCCGCCCACGAGGCGGTAGGAGCGGATCGCGTGGGCGCGCACGGCGGCATGGGCGGCCGCCATGGCGGCCGCCGTCCTGCCCTTGCGGAAGCGCACCAGCACCCGACCGGGCGCGAAAGATGGTTTGCTCTCGGAGTGCTGGAAGCTGGCGCGTTCCAAAGGCAGGCCGCGGCGCGGCCCGCCCTGCGCGGGAGCGGGCGAGGAAGACAGAAGAGTCAAGAGGGCAAGGAATGCAAGGACGAGGGAAGTGCGTTTCATGGCACGCCTCCGCGGCCGAATGTCCACAGTCAGGCAGGCCTGGCCAGAAATCTCCCGAGAGCCAATCGCCGGGGATTCGACCGTCTTCGCGTTGGGCAAATCGCGGGCTCGTTGAGGGCCCGGCTATCGTAGCCTACTAAAGTGTGGTCTTATCATCGCCTGCGATGCAAGTTCCGCACCGTGATGCGGCTCACCGCTGCGTGTGATAGCCGGAGCGGCGGGCAGGTATCCACCGGCGCTCCCGCGGGAAGATGTCCTGCCGCCCGCGTATCCGAAAAGGGAGGGCCGGGGAACCTGCCCCGGCCCGGTTTGCCGATGTCGCAGCAGGCTCACGGATAGACAGAGACGACCTTCCAGGCGGGATCGACGCCGGAGGCCACGAAGGCACCGCTGGTCTTGGCGGCGCCGTCCATTAGCCAGACCACCACGTCGCCGGTGGAGTAGTTCTGCCAGAGGATGTCGGCCTTGTGGTCGCTATCGAAGTCGGCGACCGCGACCGCCTTCCAGGCGGGCAGGACGCCGGTGGCGACGAAGGCGGCGCTGCTCTTGGCGGCGCCGTCCATCAGCCAGACCACGACTCCGCCAGTGGCGGAGTTCTGCCAGAGGATGTCGGCCTTGCTGTCGGCGTCGAAGTCGCCGACGCCCACGACCTTCCAGCTGGGATCGACGCCGGTGGCGACGAAGGCGGAGCTGGTGCGGGTGGCGCCGTCCATCAGCCACACCGCCACGTCATGAGTGGAGGAGTGCTGCCACAGGATGTCGGCCATGCCGTCGCCGTCGAAGTCGCCCACGCCCACGGCCTTCCAGTTGGGATCGACGCCGGTGGCGACGAAGGCGGCGCTGGTCCGGGAGGCGCCATTCATCAGCCAGACCACCACGCCGCCGGTGGCGGGATTCTGCCAGAGGATGTCGGCCATGCCGTCACCGTCGAAGTCGCCCACACCCACGATCTTCCAGTTGGGATCGACGCCGGTAGCGACGAAGGCGGCACTGCTCTTGGAGGCGCCGTTCATCAGCCAGACCACGACGCCCCCGGTGGAGGAGTTCTGCCAGAGGATGTCGGCTTTGCCGTCGCCATCGAAGTCGCCCACCCCGACCGCTTTCCAGTTGGCATCCACGCCGCTGGCCACGATGGCCGCGCTGGTCTTGGAGGCGCCGTCCATCAGCCACACCGCCACGTCATGCGTGGAGGAGTTCTGCCACAGGATGTCGGCTTTGGCGTCACCGTCAAAATCGTTCGCCGAGCGCCAGGAGTGCATGGTGAAGGTGAGGGCGGAGGATTCGCCACCGCCGGAGCCCGGGTTGGAGACGGTCACATCGGCGGTGCCCTCGCCGGCCAGGTCGGCGGCGAGAATGGTGGCCCGCAGCTGCGTGCCGCTGACGAAGGTGGTGGCGCGGTCGCTTCCGTTCCAGCGCACCACCGAGGTGGTATTGAAGCCGGTGCCATGGATGGTCAGGGGGAACTGCGCGTGGCCGGCGGCCACGGAGCTGGGATGCAGCGTGCCCGCGCCGGGCACGGCATTGTCGATGGTGAAGGTGAGGGAAGCGGACTCGCCGCCGCCGGGGACGGGGTTGGTGACCGTGACCGTGGCGCTGCCCGGGGTGATGAGGTCGGAGGCGGGAATGTCGGCCTCCAGGGCCACGATGTTGGTCATGCTGTAGGTGCGCGAACTGCCATTCCATTTCACCACCGCGCCCGGCGCGAAGTACTTGCCGTAGATGTGCAGGGTGAAGGCCGGGCCGCCCGCGGCCGTGTGCCAGGGAGTCAGTGAGAGCAGGTTGGGCACAGGGTTGGAGGTGACCGTGAAGGTCAGAGCATTGGAGACGCCGCCTCCGGGAGCAGGGTTGAAGACGGTGACGGGGATGCTGTTGGCGATACCCATCCAGTCGGCGCTCACATCCGCGGTCAGTTGTGTGGCGCTGGTGTAGTGCGTGGGAATGTTGCTGCCGTTGAAGCGCACGACGGAGCTGCCGACGAAGCCGGTGCCGTAGAGGGTGAGGGTGAAGGCGCCGGAGCCCCCGGCTGCGCTGGAGGGGCCGATCTCAGAGAGCATGGGGACGGGATTGTCGACGGTGAAGACGGCGGGCGAGGACTCCCCGCCGCCCGGTGCCGGGTTGAGGACGGTGACGTTCACCGGACCTC
The DNA here is from genome assembly GCA_035624475.1 of Terriglobales bacterium. Lineage (NCBI taxonomy): Bacteria > Pseudomonadati > Acidobacteriota > Terriglobia > Terriglobales > Terriglobales bacterium. The sequence continues at coordinate 10,784 of DASPRL010000138.1, read as the reverse complement.
CTAGGGCGAGGTCGGAGGCGGGAATGTCGGCGGTCAATTGCGTGTCGCTGACGTAGTGGGTGATACGGGCGGCGCCGCCCCAGCGCACCACCGAGTCGCTCGCGAAGCCGGTGCCATCCAGGATCAGGGTAAAGGCTTCGCCGCCCTGGGTGGCATGCGACGGCGAGATGGAGAAGAGTCCGGGGACGGGATCGCCGCTCAAGTGCCACAGCAGCGCCAGGCTGTCGCTGAGCGAGGCGGTGTAGTAGCTGTACTGGACGGCCGAGCCCGAAGCGATCTGCACGCCCACGCTGGCGGTCTTGCCCTGGTCATGATCGGCGCTGACGCTGCCGAAGGTGGCGTCCTTGTAAAGGAAGAGGAGGTCGCTGCTGTCCTCGAAGAAGACCACCTCGAAGGTGACGTTAGCGGCGGCGCTGACCGAGGTCTCGTAATGAGGCACGGCGCGCCACTCGACCACCAGTTCGCGGTGGGGAGCCGAGCCCGTGACCGCCCAGTAGACGTTGTGGGAGGGATCGCCGCTTTGCGGCATGAGATCGTCCCACCAGGGAGCGATGACGGCGTTGACGCCGCTGGGCAGGGTGTCGTTGGCGGGAGAGTTGGTGGACGTGACCAGCTCGATCACCCCGTTGCTGCCCACGTGCAGGTTGAAAAAACTGCCTTGCCCGAAACGAACGGCGAAAGGAGAAATGATGTTCGCGGCGGTGTCGTCGCCCAGGTCCAGGTCCGTGCCCGAGATGGTGCGATAGCTGAAGGCTGGGAGCGTGGGGGCGGCGTAGGGAACCAGGACCTCGGCGGTGACCGCGTCCCCGCCGGGGAAGGTCAGGGTGAAGATGCCGTTGGAATTGAGGACGGTGTCGGCGGTAAAGATGCCGTCGCCGGCGGCCTGATCGGGAGCGGCGCCATCGTCGAGCAGTGGCAAGCTGCCGCCGCCGGGGTCGAGGTCCACGGTGATGCCGCCGCCACCGTCGGGCGAGGCGCAGTTGATGGCCAGTTCTGCCAGCAGGACGTCCACACCCACGGCCGCCGTCACCAGTGGCCCCGCCGGCTGCAAGCGGCTGTGCACGGCGGCGCTGGCGCAGGTCATGGCGCCATAAGCGTTCAAGCGCCGCCCGGTGACGGTCTCGCTCAGCGCTGGCTTGGGGTCGCCGCCCGCCAGGATCAGGTTGCGGAGGTCGATCCAGGTGCGGAAGGGGTTCTGGGCCTTGAGCAGCGCGATCACTCCGGTGACGTGGGGCGTGGCCATGGAAGTTCCGCTGAAGTAGGCATAGCTGCCGTCGGCGGTGGGGATCGTGCTCAGGATGGTGGCTCCGGGCGCTCCCATCTGCACGGTGTTGCGGCCAAAATCGGAGAAGGACGCCAGGGCGTCCCAGCGGTCGGTGGCCGCCACGGAGATGACGTTGGGAAGAAAGTAGTTGGAAGGATAGTGGGGTGCGGCGTCGTTGTCGCTGGCATTGTTGCCGGCCGCGGCCACGAAGAGGATGCCGCGGCTGAGCTGCGCGGCGATGGCGTCGTAGAGCGCCTGGGAGTAGCCGCCGCCTCCCCAACTGTTGTTGGTGGCCACGATGTTCACCCCGCGGTCCTTCATCATGGCGAAGTACTCGAGGCATTCAACGGCCCCCGAGGTTGGGCCGGAGCCGCCAGCGTTCAGGAACTTGCAGGGATAGATGCGGACGTGCCAGTTCACGCCCACCACTCCGACGCCATTGTTGCCCACGGCGCCGATGGTGCCGGCGACGTGAGTGCCGTGGTCGTTGTCGTCCATGGGGTCGGTAGTGCTGTAGGCGGGATTGATGCCGTGGCAGTCGTCCACGTAACCGTTGCCGTCGTCGTCCACACCGGGGGCGCCGCTGCATTCGGCGGCGTTGCTGTAGGTATTGGCGGCCAGATCGGGATGGTTGTAGTCCGCGCCCGAATCGATGACCCCGACCACCACCGTGGCGCTGCCGGTGGAAAGGTTCCAGGCTTCGGGGGCGTCGATGTCGGCATCCACAGTGCCGCCGGCGCCGCCGTTGACCGACTGCCCCGTGTTGTTCATTCCCCACAGTTGACCGTAGGAGGGATCGTTGGGGGTGGCGTCGGCGTACTGAAGATAATCGGGCTCGGCGTAGAGCACGTCGGGGTTGCGGCGGTAAAGGCGAAGGGCCTGCGCGACGGACATGCCGGCGGCGAGGCGGACGAGCTGCAGTCCGCCCACGACGCGGTAGGAGCGGATCACCTGGGCGCGCACGGCGGCGTGGGCGGCCGCCATGGCGGCCGCCGTCGTGCCCTTGCGAAAGCGCACCAGCACGCGACCGGGCGCGAAAGCGGGCTCACTTTTGGAGCGCTGGAAGCTGGCGCGCTCCAAAGGCAGGCCGCGGTGCGGCCCGCCTTGGGCGGTAGCCGGAGGGGAAGACAGTAGAGTCAAGAGGGCAAGGAATGCAAGGGCGAGGGATGTGCGTTTCATGGCACGCCTCCGCGGCAGTCGGTCCACAGCCGGGCGGGCTTGCCAGGAAAGTGGCAGGGAGAATCAGCGCACGGGATCGGCCGTCTTCCTGGTGCGCGAGTCCAGACTCACAGGCTCATCAAGAGCCCGGCTGCTTGGGCCTACTAAAGTGTGACTTCATCATCTTAGGGAATTCAAGCGGCGGCGCTGTGATGCGGCTCACCACGGCACGTGATAGGGGGAGCGGGCGGCAGGTATAATTACGGCTTCGGCGCCGGCGCCGCATCCCATCCGAAGGTGACCACTTGAGCTCGCACATGCATCCGCCGCAGATGCCCGGACCGCAGCCGCTCCCCGGAGTGCGCCACGTGGTGGCGGTGGGCTCGGGGAAGGGCGGGGTGGGCAAGACCACCATCGCGGTCAACCTGGCGGTGGCGCTGGCGCGCATGGGGAGCAAGGTCGGGTTGCTCGACGCCGACATCTACGGTCCCAACGTGCCGCTCATGATCGGCACCAGCGCCACCCCGCAACTGGTGGGCGAGAACCGCATCGTGCCCCTGGAGCAGTTCGGGTTGAAGGTGCTCTCGGTAGGATTCCTCAATCCCGGGGACAAGCCCCTGATCTGGCGCGGGCCCATGCTGCACAGCATCCTGCGGCAGTTCCTGCAGCAGGTGGAGTGGGGCGAACTGGACTACCTAGTCATCGACCTGCCGCCGGGCACGGGCGACGTGGCCATCTCCCTGATCCAGACGGTGCCGGTGAGCGGGGCCATCGTGGTCTCGACGCCCTCCGACGTCTCGCTGATGGACGCGCGCAAGGCCATCGAGATGTTCCGCCAGGTGAAGGTGGAGGTGCTGGGGATCGTGGAGAACATGAGCTACTTCATCTGCCCCCACTGCCACAACGAGATCGACATTTTCTCCAAGGGCGGGGGCGAGCGCACCGCCCAGCAGTTCGGCGTGCCCTTCCTAGGGCGCATCGAGTTGGACCCCGACATCCGCAAGGGCGGCGATACCGGGCGGCCGGTGGTGCTGGAAGGCGACTCCTCGCCGCACGCCCAGTCCTTCTTCGCCTTCGCCAAGCAAGTGGCGGCGCGCATCGCCGAACTCGGCAGCCGCCCGCCGGAGAGCGTCATCCGCATCCACTGAGGGCGCGGATGCACCCGGCTTGGCACTCTCAGCCCAAGAGTGCCAGCCTTGACAGCCCCTCTCTTCAACCCTAGAATCATGGGCAGAAGAGTCCACCCACGAAATCCTTCTAAGTTTTTGTAATTAAGGGACTTAATGTAGAGGTAGCAGCATTCATGGCGCAATCGGGCCAGATCGGCAAGCGTGAGCACGCCATCCTGACGGCCATCGTGGAGACCTATATTGCCACGGGCGAGCCGGTGGGCTCGCGGGCGCTGGCGCGCAGCAATCCCGAGGGCCTGAGCCCGGCCACCATCCGCAACGTGATGGCGGACCTGGCCGAGTCGGGCTACCTGGAGCAGCCGCACACCTCTGCTGGGCGCGTGCCCACACCCGAGGCCTACCGCTACTTCGTGGAGCAGATCACGGGCAAGGCGCACCTGTCGCGCGCTGATGAGGGCCTGATCCAGGGGTCGTTCCGGGGGATCACAGACGTGCAGGAGTTCATGGAGCGAACTTCGCACGTGCTCTCGCTGGTCTCGCACGGGGTGGGGGTGGCGGTGAGTGCCGCGGGATCGCAGAACGCGCTGGAGCACGTGTACTTCTCGCGCCTGGGTGACCGCAAGATCCTGGCAGTGGTGGTGACGCGCTCCGGGCTGGTGCGCGACCGGCTGCTGCGGCTGGAGCGCGACCTGGAGCCCGGCGACCTGGAGTTGGCTGCCAACTACATCAACGAGAACTACCGCGGCTGGACGCTGGAGGCGGTGCGTGCCGAGATCGGGCGCTTGATCGAGCGCGAACGCAACGAGTACGACCGCCTGACCCGATCCATCGCCCAGCTCTATGAGCAGGGGGCGCTGGCCGACGACGAGCGGCTGCCGGCGGTCTACGTGGAAGGCGCCGCCAACCTGGTGGCCAACGAGAACGACCGCGAGCACCTCAGCCAGTTGCTCAAGACGCTGGAAGAGAAGGAAAGGGTGGCGGAATTGCTGGCCGCCTACGTGGATGCGCGCCAGGAGGCGGTGCGGGTGGTGATCGGGCTGGAGCAGGCGGCGCCGCAGTTGCGCAACTTCGTGCTCATCGGGGCGCCGGCGCGGGTGGGCGACGAGGTGATGGGATCGCTGGCGGTCATCGGTCCCACCCGCATGGACTACGAGCACACCATCACGGCGGTCAGCTACATCGCCCGCCTCTTCGACAACCTGCTGAACGAGCACTGAAGGGAAACGTTGTATATGGGGAAGACGAACGGCAAACCCGAGGTCGAGCCGAAGCTGGATGCGGAGCACGAGCTGCCCGCCGGCGGGGATGAGCCCGACGTGGTGGAGGAAGCCGGCGCCCCGGCGGCCGCGCCCGAGGTCCTGCGCGACGAGGAACTGCGCCGCCTGAAGCGCGAGCGGGAAGAGCTGTACGACCGCCTGGCGCGCATGCAGGCGGAGTTCGACAACGCGCGCAAGCGCGCCGCCAAGGAGCAAGCCGAGTTCCGCGAGTACGCCGCCGCCGAGGTGGTCAAGCCGCTGCTGCCCATCCTCGACAGCCTGGAGCGCGCCCTGGCGCACTCCCCCGCGGGCGACGAACTCCGCGCCGGGGTCGAGCTCATCTACAAGCAGATGCTCGACGCGCTCGGCAAGATGGGCCTGCGGGTGATCCCCGCCGTGGGCGAACCCTTCGATCCCCGCCTCCACCAGGCGGTGCAGATGGTGGACACCACCGAAGTCCCCGACCATCACGTGCTGCAAGAGCTGCAGCGCGGCTACAAGCTGAAGGAGCGGCTGCTGCGCCCGGCGATGGTGCGGGTGGCGCGCAATCCCAGGAAGTAGAGCGCGAGGGGTCTCACTCTGGCCAACAACGGCAAACGCGATTACTACGAGGTCCTGGGCGTGGCACGCATGGCCAGCGACCAGGAGGTCAAGAGCGCCTACCGCAGGCTGGCCCTGCAGTATCACCCCGACCGCAACTCCTCTCCCGACGCGGAGGAGAAGTTCAAGGAGGCCAGCGAGGCTTACAGCGTGCTGGCGGACGCGGACAAGCGCGCCGCCTACGACCGCTACGGGCACGCGGGAGTGGGCGCGGCGGGCGCCGGCTTCCCCGACTTCAACCAGGTCATCTTCCAGGATTTCTCCGACATCCTGGGCGACCTGTTCGGCTTTGGCGATCTGTTCGGCACGGGCAGCGGGCGGCGACGCAGCCGCTCGCGCCGCGGCGCCGACCTGCGCGAGGACCTGAGCCTGGAGTTCGAGGAGGCCGTCTTCGGCGCCGAGACCACCCTCGGGATCCGCCGCCACGAGCACTGCGAGAGCTGCCGGGGCTCGGGGCTGGCCCCGGGCAAAGCGGCGGTGCGCTGCGCCACCTGCGGCGGCCACGGCCAGGTCCGCTATCAGCAGGGCTTCTTCGGCGTGGCCCGCACCTGCTCGTCTTGCCACGGCAGCGGCCAGGTGATCAACGATCCCTGTCCGCAGTGCCACGGGGAAGGCCAGGTATTGCGCGAGCGCGAATTGGCGGTGAAGGTCCCCGCCGGCGTGGAAGACGGCACCCGCATCCGCTATGCTGGGCAGGGCGAGGCTGGAGCGCACGGCGGGCCCCCGGGCGACCTCTATGTCGTGCTCGCGGTGAAGGAGCACCCGTTCTTCGAGCGCGAGGGCAAGGACCTGTACTGCGGCGTGCCCATCTCCATCTCCCAGGCGGCGCTGGGCGCGCAGATCAAGATCCCGACGCTGGAGGGCGAGCACCCGCTGAAGATCCCCGAGGGCACCCAGTCGGGCACCGTCTTCCGGGTGCGCCACAAGGGCGTGCCTTCGCTCAACGGCCACGGCCGCGGCGACCTCCACGTCGAGGTGAGGGTGCAGATCCCCTCGCGACTCAGCAAGCGCCAGCGCGAACTGCTCGAGGAGCTGGCCGCTTTGACCCCGGTGGAGAACAAGCCGCAGCGCCGGACCCTGCTCAGCCGGATGAAGGAGATCTTCGGCTCCTGAGATGACGCGCCGCCGCTGGATCGCCGACGAGGTCTGCGGGGACCGGGCCGCGCTGGTGGGCGAGCATGCCGCGCACCTGGCGCGCGTGCTGCGGGCGCGCGTGGGCCAGGAGTTCGACATCGCCGCCGCCGGGCGCGTCCGCCGCGGGCGCGTGGCCGCGGTCAGCCTGGAGCGCGTGGAGTTCGAACTGGGAGGCGAGGTGTGCATCGCCGTCGGCCTGCCGCTCACCCTTTTGCTCTCCATCTTCAAGTTCGACCGCCTGGAGTGGGCCATCGAGAAGCTCACCGAGCTGGGGGCGGCGCGGCTGGTCCCGGTGATCGCGGGGCGCACCGACGCGCACCTGGCCCAGGCCGCGGGCAAGCGCGTGGAGCGATGGCGCCGGATCGCAAGCGAGGCTGCGGAGCAGTCGCGGCGGGCCAATGCTCCCGAAGTCGCAGCGCCGGCCAAGCTGCGGGAAGCGGCGGCCGGCGTCCAAGGCCTGCGCATCTTCTTGGACGAGTCGGAGGAAAGGATCACACTTAAGCAGGCGCTCCGCGAGCGGGCGCCCGGGCAGGCGGTGGCGCTGGCTTTCGGTCCGGAGGGCGGCTGGACCGAGGAGGAGGCGCAAGGGCTGCGTGCGGCGGGCTGGAAGGCGGCCTTGCTGGGCGGCCGTATTCTGCGCGCCGAGACCGCGGCCATCGCCGCGACAGCGCTGGTCGCGGCAGAACTGGAGGCGGAGTCCTAGCCTTTCCCCGTTGCGGCGTAAGGCCAGCTTCCGCATAATGCAATCCTCTGGGGATTCTGGTCTCTCCCGACGTACAACGTGACCCTCGTCTTCGATCCGAAGCAACTCGAAGCCATCGAGCACGGACGCGGCCCCATGCTGGTGCTGGCGGGTGCGGGCACGGGCAAGACCACGGTGCTGGTGGAGCGGGTGACGCGGCTGGTGCGCGAGGGAGTCGCGCGGCCGGACGAGATCCTGGCCGTCACCTTCACCATCAAGGGCGCGCGCGAGATGCGGGAGCGCGTGCAGGCGCGGCTGGGCGGCGAGTGCGCCGGCCTGCGGGCCTCCAACTTCCACGCCTACTGCGAAGGCCTGCTGCGGCGCGCCGGCGCCAACTTCGGCGTCCTCACCGACGAGGACCTGTGGGTCTACCTGCGGCAGCGGATCGAGGAGCTGCCGCGGCAGCGCTTCGTGCGCGCCGCCGATCCGGGTCGCTTCCTGAGCGACCTCAAGGAATTCTTCAGCCGCTGCCAGGACGAACTGGTCACGCCCGTCGCGTACGGGAGCTACCTGGAGCGCCTGCGCCAGAAGGAATTGCCGCTGCCGCGGGTCAGCAAGTCCAAGGAGCGCGACGCGCTCTCCGACCAGGAGGTGCTGGCGCGCTGCCAGGAGATCGGCGACGTCTTCACCACGGTGGAAGAGATGCTCGAGCGTGACCACCTGGGCACCTTCGGGGCGCAGATCGTCAAGGCGATCGATCTGCTGAAGAAGGACGCGGCCCTGCTCGCCGAGGAGCGCGCTCGCTCGCGCTTCGTCCTGGTGGACGAGTTCCAGGATTGCAACGTGGCCCAGATCGAGCTGGCGGCCCTGCTGGCCGGCGAGGAGAAGAACCTCTTCGCGGTGGGGGATCCCGACCAGGCCATCTACCATTTCCGGGGGGCCTCCAGCGCGGCCTTCGACGAGTTCCTGCAGCGTTTTCCAGGATCGCGCCGGGTGGCGCTGGAGAAGAACCACCGCTCCACCGTGCCCATCCTGGCGTGCGCGGCCGGCATCATCGCCAAGAACCCGCCGGTGGTACAGGCGACCAGCCGCTTGGGCCAGGAGTTCGAACGGCGGCCGCTGCGCTCGGCACGGAGCGAGGAGGCCGCCGCCCGCGGGGAAGCGCTGCCGTCGCCGCCGGTCGCGATCGTCCTCTGCGACCATTCCCTGGCCGAGGCGGCGGAGGTCGCGGAGAGCGTGCGCAGCCTGCAGGAGAAGAGCGGCTGCGCTTGGTCACGGTTCGCGGTGCTCTACCGCACCCACGAGCATCGCAAGGTCGCCATCGAGGAGTTCGCGGCGCGCGGCATCCCGGTGGCGGTCAAGGGGGTCAACGTGCTGGACACGGCCGAAGTGCGCGACCTCATGGCCGCGTTGCGCGCGCTCGTCAATCCGCGCGACGGCGGCAGCCTCTTCCGGGTGGCGGCCCTGCCGCAGTTCGCCATCCGCCCGGCGGGGTTGCGCGACCGGCTAAAAGGAGCGGAGAAGGGAGCGGACCTCGTCTCCATCCTCGAGCGCGTGACAGGAGGGAAGAAGGTCCTAGCGGCCTTGGAGGAACTGCGCGCGCAGGCGGCCGCAGCCAGGATGCGCGTCGCCGCCGTGGTGGAGCTGGCCATCCGCCGATTCAGCCTCGAAGGGCGCCCGGAGCCGCTGGCGGCCTTCCGCCGCTTCGTCGCCGACTGGGAGAAGAAACCCATCGCCGGCGACCGCAAGCTCGCCGCCTTCCTCGACTACATGGAGCATTTCCCCCAGGCCGGCGGCAGCGTGCAGATGTACGACGAGGAAGCCGGGGACGAGGATCCGCGCGAGGGCGTGCGCATGATGACGGTGCATGCCGCCAAGGGGCTGGAGTTCGGCCACGTCTTCGTGCTGCGCGCCAGTTCGCAATCCTTCCCCACCGGGTATCGCGAGCCCCTGTTCGAGTTTCCCGCCGCGCTCACCCGCGGAGCTTCGGCCGCGGGCAGCAAGGAGATCCACGCGCAGGAGGAACGGCGGCTCTTCTATGTGGCCATGACGCGGGCGCGCGACTCGCTCACCCTGTGTACCCGGCCGCGAGGCAAGAAACGCGAGGTGAGCGGCTATCCCAAGGAGGTGCTGGCGCACCCGGCCCTGGCTGCATCTCGGGCGGAGCGGCCGGCGCGCGACTACCGCGCCGACATCGCCGCCGCGGCCGCGCCCAGCGCGGTGGCCGGGGTGGGCGCCTGGCTCCTGCTGCCGCCGCAGAGTGTGGCGTCACCCATCACCCTCAGCGCCACCACCATCGACAAGTACGAGCTATGCCCGCTGAAGTACAAGATCAGCCAGGAGTGGGCGATCCCCGGCAGAGCGGCCGGCGCCATGCAGTTCGGCAACGTGGTGCACACCGTGCTGAAGAACTACTATGACGCGCTGCTCAGCGGCCGCTCGCAGAGCACGGAGGCGCTGCTGGAATCGTTCCGCGCGGCGTTGGCCAACGCCGGCCTCGAGGACCCGGCCCAGCGCCGCCTCTATGAGCGGCAGGGCCTCGAGCAGTTGCGCGAGTTCGGCGAACTGCGGGCCGCCGAGCCACCGCCGCAGGTGATCGCCACCGAGAAGGCCTTCGACCTGACCCTCGGCGGCGCGCGGGTCGTGGGAAGGGTGGACCGGCTGGACCGCATCGCGGGCGCGCGCGTCGCCATCGTGGACTACAAGACAGGAGCGCCCAAGAAGCCGGAGGACGCCGACGACAGCCTGCAGCTCTCCCTCTACGCCCTGGCGGCGCGCGATACCTGGGGACTGGAGCCGGAGCGCCTCGCCTTCTATAACCTGGACGGGAACCAGGAGGTCGCGACCACGCGCACCCCGGAGGAGCTGCGAGCCGTGGAGGAGCGGGTCGCGGAGGTCGCGGCCCGGATCGCGGCGGGGGAGTTCGAAGCGAATCCCGGCCGCCATTGTGTATGGTGCGTCTATCGGGAACTGTGTCCCGCCACCGAGCCCAGGCTGTATACAATCGAGCCAAGCCGGAAGCCAGGAGTGAGCTGATGCTGGGGACGGTGCTGGCAGTGGTGGCGGTGGTAGTGGCGCTGGTAGCGCTGGTGGCGCTGACGGCCGTGCTGCGCCGGCCTTCGGGCGGCGGGGACCAGGCCTTGCGCAATGACGTCACCGTGCTGCGCGAGACCACGAACCGCTCCATCCAGCAACTTACCGAGGTCTTCGGCAAGCAGTTGCAGGGCATCGGCGAAAACGTGCAGACGGCGCTGGCTTCGATGCGCGGCGAGTTGAACCAGCGGCTGGGCGAGAACGCGCGCGCCATGGCCGAGACCTCCAAGGCGGTGAACGACCGCATCGCCAACGTGCAGGACACCTTCGCCGGCCTGCAGAAGCAGGTGGGGGAATTGAGCGGGCAGGCGCGGCAACTGGCCGACCTCTCCCGGTCCGTGCACGGATTGGAGAACGTCTTGCTGGCGCCCAAGCTGCGCGGGGGCTTCGGCGAGACCCAACTGGAGAACCTGCTGGCACGGGTGTTTCCGCGCGAGTACTACGAGATGCAGTACCGTTTCGCGGCC
>DASPRL010000137.1 GCA_035624475.1 Terriglobales bacterium | reverse complement strand
CTCGTCGCCCACCACCGAGCAGTTGCACTGCAGCATCCCCACCGGAAAGATCTCGTGGATCATGCGGCTATGGTAACAGGCGGATGTAGCGCTGGCGGCCCCCGGCTGTCGTGGCGGCATGTTGCCGCCACAACCACTTGGTTACGCGATGACGAATGGGAACAAATCCACCTCGTCGTGTGTCTGTCTGCCCAGGGGCATGGGGGTCGAGGAGGCGGTTCCCATGGCCATGACTACGTCCACCGGCAAAGGTCCGTCGGCGGAGATGAACGTCACCCCCATGATCGACGTCCTGCTGGTGTTGATCATCATCTTTATGATCATCAGCCCGCTCGCGCCCCGGGGCGAAGATGCGCAGATCCCGCAGCCCGATCCCCATCCACAACCCGAGCCGCCCGAGCGCGTGCGCACGCTCGTGGTGCAGTTGCTGCCGGGCGCCGGCGATCACCCGCGAGTCGCCATCAACCGGCAAGAAGTTCCCTGGGACGACCTGCACGACCGCCTCTTCGACATCCTGAAGCGTCGCGCCGAGAAGGTCGTCTTTGTCATGGCCGACAAGGACGTCGAGTTCGAGCCGGTGGCCCAAGTCATCGACATCGTTCACCAAGCGGGCGCGAACAAAGTGGGATTGATGTCAGAGCAGGGAATGACCGGCCGCTGACCCGCCGCGCACAGGAAGAAAAGCCCTCCCGCTGGAGCGGCTTTTCGCATCTTGCCGCCGACCGGCGACTGGCTACTTCGTCGGGGCGGGCGACTGTGCCGGTGCGGGGCTCGGCTGCGGCGCCGGCTGGGTGGCCGCCGGCTTCACCTTCTCCAGCACCGAGCCGCCCGGCGCCTTGCGCGCGTCGTAGATGGTCAGCGTCAGGGAGGTCAGGATGAAGATCACCGTGACCCAGGCGGTGGCCTTGGTGAGCAAGGTGGCGCCCGCCCGCGGCCCGAAGGCGGTCTGGCTGCCCTGGCCGCCGAAGGCGGCGGCGATGTCGCCGCTGGTGCCGCTCTGCAGCAGCACCACGATGATCAAGAACAGGCACACAATGACGTGCACGATGGTGACCAGGTGCATCACGATACTCAAAGTTGCGGGACTCATAATGACGGGGACGCGCTCGCGCCCTTTCCAAACCTCGCTTCCTGGGATCCGGCCCGGTGGCTCTGGTGCGGAAGGGGGGACTTGAACCCCCATGCCTTTCGGCGCCACCCCCTCAAGATGGTGTGTCTGCCAATTCCACCACTTCCGCACGTTCCATCCCGGCGGCCGCGCGCGCTCGTCGCCGCGGTCATTTCGGAGGGGATTTTATTATAGCAAACGCCCGCTCTCCGCTTCCCGGTCCATGACGCGCCCATGCCGGTCACCGTCCCGTGTGAGCCAAGTCACAGCCGGCACGGACACAGGCCGGCATACTGGATGCATTGGGACTGCATCCCGGGCAGTCCTGACTCTCTTCATGGGCCGCCGCCGCGCAACCCGCGCCAAGATGGTCTTGCCCGTGCGCGTCTGGGGCATGAATGCCCTGGGCAAGCCCTTCACCCAGCTCGCCCACACCCTCGACATCACCCCGACCGGCGCCCGCCTGGCCGGCTTCCACTGCGAACTCAATCTCGACGAGGTCATCGGCATCCAGTACCGCCACCGCAAGGCCCGCTTCCGCGTGGCCTGGGTGGGCCGTCCCAAAGCCGCGGGCGACACCCTGATCGGCGTGCAATGCCTGGAGCAGGACAGGAACATCTGGGGCCTGGAGCTGGAGGAGAGCGGGCAGCAGGACGAGTACGAGCCCGCCGCGCACCGTCCCGAGCGCGGCCACGAGCGCCGCAACCAGGCCCGCTTTCCCGTCGCCGGCGGCGTCGAGGTGCGCCGCCCCTTCGCCGACGGCAGCCTGCGCGGCTACCTCGCCGACCTCAGCCTCACCGGCTGCTACGTCCAGACCCCGGAGCCGGTGCGGGTGCAGAGCCCGCTGCGCCTGCTCATGAAGATCGCCGACATCGAATTGGACTACCGCGGCGTGGTCCGCACCTGCCATCCCGGCGTGGGCATGGGGGTGGAACTCACCGAACCCGTCAACCAGGCCGACGGCGTGCGCCTGCGCTTCCTCCTCCAGCGCCTGCTCAAGGGAGAGATGCGCGCTGCCGCTCCTCCCTCCTCCAAGCCCGACAGCGCCCAGGTGGCCGGGCGCCTGCAGACCACCTGCAACCAACTGCGCGAGCTGGAGGAGGTGCTGAAGTCGGTGGAGGTGGACGCGCGCGTGCTGCGCCAGTTCCGCGAGGCCCTGGGCCATGCCCGCAACACCGCCTGGGCCATGCAGCGCTGGATCGAGTTGCACGCCCAGCAGGACGATCCCTTCACCGTGCACAGCTATCTCAATCGCGAGCGCATCCGGCTGGCCACCGAGATCTGCCGCACCCTCTGCCACGACATCCGCGTCACCGAGCCCAACCTCCCACCCTCCGAACTGGAAGGCCTGCTGGACGCGGTGGAGAATCTCTTCACCCAGCTCGCCGGCTTCAACGTGGGCCCCGCCGAAGCCGAGCCTGCCCCGCCGCCGGCTCTGGTGCTGGTGGAGAGGGCCCGGTCCGCTTCGCCGGAGGACGCGGCGCCCGCCGCCGGCCCCGACTTCCAGGCGGAGCCGCGGCCGGCGGAGACCGAGGTGGGGGAGCTGCAACAGCGCTTCGAACGGCAGCAGCACGAAGCCGAGCGGATCGCCGAGGCCGCCTCCCGCATGCTGGCGGCGGCGGAACCCTCCGCCGAGATCCCCGAGCTCACCCAGGCTTCCTTCCCGGAAGACCTGGAGCACGCTGCCTGAGCGACATTTCCGGCCATCGGACCGCGCCACGGTCCGATCCCCCGATGCTCTGGGTTACAATCCTCCCGCCATGAACTCCGATCCCGGCCTGCCCCTGCTGCGTCACACCCTGGCCACGCTCGCCTATCGTTGCGGCAAGACTCTGCGCGGCGCTCCCGCTTCCTTTGCCGGCTTCCAAGCCTCCTCCGCCACCCGCACTCCTGCCCAGATCCTGGCGCACATCGGCGACCTGCTCGACTGGGCGCTGCTGCTGGCCGACGGCAAGCACGCCTGGCATGACTCTCCGCCCCTGGGCTGGGAGCAGGAGGTGGCGCGCTTCTTCCGCGCTCTCCAGGCCCTGGACGCCCGCCTGGCCGCGGCTGCGCCCCTGGGCTTCCCGGCGGAGAAACTCTTCCAGGGTCCCATCGCCGATGCGCTGACCCACACCGGGCAGTTGGCCCTGCTGCGCCGCCTGGCCGGGGCGCCCGTGAAGGGCGAGAACTACTTCCGCGCGGAGATCACCGCCGGCCGCGTCGGCCCCGAGCAGGCCGCCCCCGCCCGCGAGTTCGCCTGAGGGGCGCGGGAGCGCGCTTCCGGCTTGACTCCCCGGCCATCAGAAGCTAACGTAGCGCGCACGCCTCCCCGATTTTTGCCGGTTTTGTACGCCCAGTCCGCGAGGAGCGGAGGGTGATGACGTACCCGAGCCTGGTTCGTCGCCACAAGCTTGCCCTGCTCGCCGTGGGCCTGCTGGGGGTGCGCGCCCTCACGTTGGCCGCCGCGTGGAACGGCCCGGGGGCCACGGTTCTCTCCATCCTGCTCGCCGTCGGCTTCAACCTGCTGGCGGGGATGGCCTGCCTGCTGGCGGCGCGCCGCTCCCACCGCTTCGGCGCCCAGTTCTGGACCCTGGTCAGCCTCTCCTTCTTCATGGCTGCCACCGCTGAGGCCTGGCTCGACACCTATACCAAGATCTTCCACGCCTCCTTGCCCGCCATCTGGCCCAGCGTCATCTTCTTCTTCCTCTTCTCGGTGCCGGTGGCCATGACGCTGCTGCTCGGCGAGGAGCCCGCCCGCGAGCGCGTCAACTGGGCCCAGGCCCTGGACCTGGCCCAGCTCGGCATCGTGGGCATCCTCGCCTACCTGGTCTTCTTCTACATCCCCTCCCTGCAGGAACTCTCGCCCCAGGCGCTGGCCAGGAAGGGCCTGGAGCTGCATCTGGTACGCGACGGCTTCCTGGCCGTGGCCTTCGCCGCCCGCGGCTTCCTGGCGAGGACCGGGGCCGGGCGCTCGCTCTTTCGCCGCCTGGCCGTCTTCTTCGTCGTCTACGGCGCGGCCGCGGTCCTCTATTTCTACGGGCGCAACCTCAATCTGGGAGAGGAAAGCCCGCTCGACCTGCTGGTCGCCGCCGCCCTGGTGCTGATGGTCTGGCTGGCTTCCACCTGGCGGGAAGAGGACGAGGCGGCGCCGCCGCCGGTTGCCCGCCGCAGCCGGTGGGAGGCCTGGGCGCAGTTGGCTCCTCTGATCTTCCCCTTCCTGGTGCTGCTCATGGCGTCGCGCCTGGGCGGCGCGCAGCTTCCTCTGGCCTGGACCGTGGTGGTGGCCTCCTTCGCCTGTTCCGCCGCCCGCATCGTCATCACCCAGCGCCGCCAGCAGCGCGCCGCCGAAGCCCTGCGCGTCTCCGAATCCAAGTACCGCGACCTGGTGGAGAACATCGCCGAGATCGTCTTTGCCACCGATACCGAGGGGAGAGTGACCTACGCCAGTTCCGCCGTCACCAACGTGGTTGGCTACCACCCCGAGGAACTCCTGGGAAGAAGCATCTTCGACCTGGCCCATCCGGAGGATGCCGAGGCCATGCTCCAGCGCTTCCGGGCCAACCTGGCGGGCGAGACCGGGCAGAGCGAGTGGCGCGTGTTTTCCAAGAGCGGACAGTTGCGCTGGCTGCGAGCCTCCGGCCGCCCCAAGTACCGCGATGGCCAGCTCATCGGCGTAACCGCCGTGGCCATGGACATCACCGAGCGCAAGGCCCTGGAAGAGCGCTTCCTCAAGGCCTTCCACGCCAGCCCCTCGGCCATGACCATCAGCCGCCTCGAGGACGGCCGCTACATCGACGTCAACGGGCGCTGGCTGCAGATGGTGGAGATGGAGCGCGAGCGGGTGGTGGGGCGGACCTCCATGGAACTGGGCTTCCTGACCGCCGACCAGCGCGCCGCCCTGCGCGCCGGACTCCAGCAGCAAGGCTCCATGCGCGACCGCGAGTTCCACTTCCGCTCCGGCGCCGGGCGCCCCTTCACCGCCCTCATGTCGGCCGAGCTGGTGGAGATCAACGGTGAGCCCTGCGTCCTGGCCGCCATCCAGGATGTCACCGCGCAGCGCCAACTGGAACTGCAGCTCCGCCAGAAGCAGAAGATGGAGGCGGTGGGACGCCTGGCCGGCGGCGTCGCCCACGACTTCAACAACCTGCTCACCGTCATCAACGGCTACAGCGAGATGATGCTGGACCGCCTCGGCCCCGACGATCCCCTCTACCCCCAGTGCGACCAGATCAAGTCGGCGGCCGAGCGCGCCGCTTCTCTCACCCGCCAGCTCCTGGCCTTCAGCCGCCAGCAGGTCATGGAACCCAAGACCCTGGACCTGAACGCCGTCCTCTCCCGCCTGGACAAGCTCCTGCTCCGGCTCATCGGCGAGGACATCGAGATCGTCATGCGGCCGGGCTCCGACCTGGGCTCGGTCAAGGCCGATCCCGGCCAGGTGGAGCAGGTCATCCTCAACCTGGTGGTCAACGCCCGCGACGCCATGCCTCGCGGCGGCAAGCTCGCCCTGGAGACCGCCAACGCGATGCTGGACGAGGACTACGTCCGCGAGCACGCCGCCCCCATCACCCCCGGCCCCTACGTCATGCTCGCGGTCAGCGACACTGGCGCCGGCATGGATCCCGAGACCCAGGCCCGCATCTTCGAGCCCTTTTTCACCACCAAGGAGACGGGCAAGGGAACCGGCCTGGGCCTGGCCACCGTCTACGGCATCGTCAAGCAGTGCAATGGCTACATCTGGGTGTACAGCGAGCCCGGCCACGGCACCACCTTCAGGGTCTACCTGCCGCGGGTGGAACGGGGCGCCGAGGCCCTGGAAGCCGCCGCTCCCGCTCCCCAGAAGTCCGGGACCGAGACCATCCTGCTGGTGGAGGACGACTGGCAGCTCCGCGACCTGGCCCGTTCTTTGCTCTCCTCGCTGGGCTACCACGTGCTCACCGTGGACAGCGCGGGCGAGGTCGAGGGCGTGCTCGGCCGCCACGCCGGAGCCATCGACCTGCTGCTCACCGACGTGGTCATGCCCGGGATGAGCGGCAAGGAACTGGCCCGGCGCGTCAGCCAGCGGCGCCCCGGCATCCGCGTGCTCTACATGTCGGGCTACACCACCGACACGGTCGTCCACCACGGCGTGGTGGAATCCGGCACCCACTTCCTGCAGAAGCCCTTCACCTCGACCTCGCTCGCCACCAAGGTGCGCGAGGTCCTCGACCACGCCCCCGCCGCGCGCTAGCCGGGGACAGTTCCTTTGTGTCCTTCGTGGTGAGCTTTTTGGTAGCGCCGGCGTCTCGCCGCCCCGCTGACCCCTGAGCCGACTCCTAGTACTTCACGATCTTGGCGAACGAGACCGCGTCCAGGCTGGCTCCGCCCACCAGCGCCCCGTCGATCTCCGCCTCCGCCATCAGCGCAGTGGAGTTCTCCGGCTTCACGCTCCCGCCATAGAGGATGCGCAACTGCTCGGCGAACTCCTTGCCGAACGACTTCGCCGCCTCCGCCCGGATGACCTCGTGGGCCGCCGCCGCGATCTCCGGAGTCGCGGTCTTGCCCGTTCCGATGGCCCACACCGGCTCGTAGGCCACGCTCATCTTCCCCGCTTTCCTGGCGGAGAGCCCGCGAAAGCCCACCGCGCATTGCCGCCTGAGCACGTCGTCGGTGATGCCCGCCTCCCGCTCCTCCAGTACCTCGCCCACGCATACGATGGGGGCCAACCCCGCCTCCAGCGCCAGCTTCAGCTTGCGATTCACTACGTCGTCCGACTCCGCGAAGTACTGCCGCCGCTCGCTGTGCCCCAGGATCACGTGGCTGCATCCCGCCGCCACCAGCATCCCCGCCGA
This sequence comes from Terriglobales bacterium, assembly GCA_035624475.1. NCBI lineage: Bacteria > Pseudomonadati > Acidobacteriota > Terriglobia > Terriglobales > Terriglobales bacterium. Next base: position 407 of record DASPRL010000137.1, on the reverse strand, counting down.
GACCTCGCCGGTGTACGCGCCCTCTTTCTCCCAGAAGAGGTTCTGCGCTCCCACCGCCACATTCGAGCCCCGAGCCTCCTCCGCCGCGGCTGCCAGGCAGACGAAGGGCGGGCAGACCACCATCTCGTCGCGCGCGTGCCCCGCCACCAGCGGCAGGAGTGCCTTGAAGAACGCCCGCGCCTCCTCCGGCGTCTTGTACATCTTCCAGTTGGCAGCGATCAGCTTCTTTCGGCTCATGTTCCTTCTCGTGTGGCACAGGCGCCCTCGCCTGTGCGGGCTAGACGACTCGCTTCAGTTCTCTCTCCAGCGCCTGTGCCGTGGCGTGGTCGAAGGCCACCAGCCGCACCAGACGAACGTTCTTCAGCCCAGGCAACTCCTCGTACACGGTCTTCACCGCCACCTGCGCC
>DASPRL010000136.1 GCA_035624475.1 Terriglobales bacterium | reverse complement strand
CGCTGAAGCCCACGCTGGTGTTGCCGGGGTCGAAGCCGTCGCCGGCCAGGGTGGCGTTCTGCCCGCCCGCCACCGGGCCCACGTTGGGCGTGATCGAGTTCAGGATGGGATGCACCGGAACCGGCACCGAAGCGGTGACGGAGTTGTTGTTGGCCAGCGTGGCCGTGACTTTCTGCGTGCCCGCCACCGTGGGCGCGAAATAGCTGGACTGGAACTGGCCGGAGGCCGAGGTTCCGGTGGAACCGGGGTTGACAAAGCCCGCGAAGCCCATGAGCGAGACCAGTTGACTCTGCACGCCGCACTTGCCGGCGTCGGCCACCGTGCCTGTCACGTCCGCCTTGGCGTTCACGAAGATGTAGGGGTCGCCTCCGGTGGGCGTCACCGCCAGGCTCAGGATCTGCGAGGCGGAAGGCGCGGTGAGGTTGGCGGTGGCGAACTGGCCGGTGTCGTTCAGCGCCACTTTGACTTGGATGGAATCACCCGGAAAGACCGCGGCGGTGGCCCCGTTGGCCATCACGGTTCCGTACTTGGCGCCGAACCCGGACACCGTGATCGTCCCCGGCGACCAGCTCACGCCCCCGGCGCCGAAGGTCACCAGGTCCGGTTTGCCCTGATTCAGGTTGGAGTCTCTGGGCAGGCCTTCGAAGTTCCCAGCCTCCCACTGCTTGCCCTGGTGATTGATGACGGCGTTCAGGTAGAGCGTCTCCTTGCCGAACTTGCCCGATCCCAGGTCCCAGGGCGTGGCCCCGAAGGAGCCGGTGAGCTTCAGGGTCATGTTCTGGCCGCTGCCGCAGGAGGTGGCGGTACTGACCGTGGGAGCGGTCTTGGTGAAGCCGGTGGAGCAGGTGTTGGCGTTGTCGGAGAAGTAGTTGGCCACCCCGCCGAACAGGAAGCCCACGTCGGAGAACTTCAGGGTCTGGCAGACGTCGGCCACCTCCTGCCCATAGAAGTCGCCCGTTGTGCCCACCTTCCAGCCCGTGGGTGAGGGGGGATTGGGGTCGGTGGTCGCCTCCACCATCTCGTGGGTGGCCACGCCGAACAGGGCGGCCAGGGAGCCGTTGTTGCAAGGCTTGGTGGTGGGCAGGAAGAGCACGTTGCCCACCGGCAGGCCGTATTCCTGGTGTTCCCCGGTCTCGTCGCCCTTCTTCTGGCAGAAGCCGGTCGCGACCATGCTCTGCGGCGGCACGTACACCGCCAGGATGACGTTGTCCGCCTTCAGGCTGGGATAGAGCAGCAGCAGGCAGTTCACCAGAGTGGGGATGGCGGCGAGGGCCTTGTCCAGGGTGGCGGGCGCCGCGGCACAGCCGCTGGCCGAGATGCTGGGGCCCATGCTCACGCTGGTCACGCTGTACTGCGTGAGGTCGGCGAAATACTTGCTGTGGATCAGGGATTCGGTGAGGTGGTCGATGTGGTCGTGCGCCATGTCGGGCGTGTTGGCGGCGACGTCGGTATCCCACTGCGCCAGGCTCGAGTCCCAATAGACGTTGACGTAGTGCGGGTTGGTGATGTCGCAGGTGCCGATGGGACAGAAGTTGCCCAGGCCTTGGGCATGGGCGCTGCCCGGCGCACCCAGCCAGCACAGCGCGAGGAGGCATGCCGCCGCGCCCCATCCTTGGCGGGGGCTCAAAGCGCGCAAGCCGGAACCGAACACGCGAGCGAACGTCCAGGATCGTGTCGTCATCGTGCTGCGCCTTTCTTCGTGCGGAGGATTTTCGTAAGAAAGCGCAGGAGCCCGCAGCACGGCCCCGACCCTGAAACGGGCAAATCCTACTCGCTGGAGGGCCAATGTCAAGCGGCCGGTCGGCCGATGTCCCTCCGCGCGGCCGGGCGGTTACCCCCGCGCCGGGCGGGCCACGGACGCGGCCTTGCCCCAGCGCAGCCACAGCAGGCCCCCGCCCACCACCAGCAAGATGGAGACCAGTTGCGTCAGGGTGAGCGCGCCCCCGAAGACCGAGCCGCGCTCCGGGTCGTCGCGCAAGAACTCCAGAAAGAAGCGCGCGAAGCCGTACAGCGCCATGTAGGCCCCGATCACCTCGCCATCGAACTTCTTGCGCGGGAGCAGCCAGGCCAGGAGGAAGAAATTCGCCAGCTCGACCGCCGCCTCATAGAGCTGGGTGGGATGCAAGCGCACGCCCAGCGGCGTCCCCGACCACTGCGCCGCCAGGGGATTAGTGAAAATGACGCCCCAGGGCAGGCGCGTGGGCTTGCCGTAGCAGCAGCCCGCGGCGAAGCAGCCGAGGCGCCCGATGGCGTGGCCCAGCGCCACCCCCGGGGCGAAGGCGTCGCAGACCCGGCGCACGGGCAGGTGGTGGCGGCGGATGTACCAGGCCGCGGCCGCCAGCGCCACCAGCAATCCCCCGTACCACACTCCTCCGGCGCGCAGCGTGCTCAAGCTGAAGAATTCTCCCCAATGCTCGGAGTAGTAGCTCCAGTCGTCCAGCAGCAGGAAGAGCTTGGCGCCGGCGATGGCCGCCAGGATGGCCAGCAGCCCCAGGTTCCAGGCTTGCTCCGGGTCGATGCCTTCCCGCCTCGCCAGGCGCACGCATACCGAAAGCCCCACCATCAGGCCCAGCGCCGCCATCAGGCCGTAGGTGGGAAAGTCCAGGCTGCCGAGATGAAAGAGGCGGGGAAACACGATCTAGGTCAGTTTAGATGCAGGTGGGGGGATTGTGTAATTGAGTAATCGGGTGATTGAGCAATTGAAGTGACTGCGCGCCTTCAAATTACCCGATTACTCAATTACCCGATTGCTCAATGAAGAAAAGCCGACCCGCGGGGCCGTGAGATGGACCACGTTCAATGAACCCGTCCACGACGGTGGGTGCCCCCCGAGACCCTTTAGGCATTTCCGCATGGCGGAACGTTGCACACCGGGCCATATGCCGAGTAGGGCTCCCGTTCATTGAGTGTTGGTTCAAAAAAACGGGGACCACCTGCACTAACTTTGCAGGCCGGCTTCCAAGACGGATGCTAGGCGAAGAGCCGCGTCCCGCGCAAGAGTCCGCACCCAAATAGTTGGCACCTGGAATGCTTGGAACCCATGAACCACAGAGGACACAGAGGAAGAGACAATAACCGGATGTTCCGACAGCCCGTGTGGCACAGCCGGCTCGGTTGTGCCAGTCCCGCCTTGCGGGACGCCAGAACCCAGCCCGGCACGTCAGTGCCGGGAACGGATTGGGTCGGGAATACGAGTCCCGTAGGGACGACAGAACGAGAGAGAACTAAGGGGGCCTATCCCGCGCGCCGGCTGGGCTCGCCCAGCGCCTCGTCCAGCGCGTCGGAGAGGTGGCTGGCCCGCTGGTTGAAATCCCCCGCCAGCGAGTCGTACTTGCGCTTCAGGATGTGGTATTCGTCGGCGATGTTGAGCGCCGCCAGCACCGCCAGCCGCAGCGAGTCCACAGTCGCGGTCTGTTCCGCCACCACCCGCATCTTCTCGTCCACGTAGTCGGCGAGCTTGTGGATGTACTCGGGATCGGTGCCTCGGAGATTGTAAGCTTGATCGAAGATCTCGACGCGGACGCTGTTGCTGGGTGGGTTGGCCACCAGGTCTCCTCCCTTGGCGCTGGAGTGATTATCTCCCGCTTTCGTCCGCCGTCAATGCCTCAATTTGCTTGAGCATCTTTTCTACCCGGGTACGCACCTCCTCCCGCTCCCGCCGCAGGGTGACCACCTCGCTGCGCAGCGACTCCATCTCTTCCTCGCGCTCTTCCAGTTGGGCGCGCAGGCGGGTGGCGTCGCGCTCGGCCGCGGCCTTCAGGTCGCGCGCCGTCTTCAGCAGTTCGATGGTGCGGTAGACCTTCTCTTCCAGTGCCTGGAAGTCGTCGGCGGAGATCTCCGGTTCCCGGGAGGCTGTCTTCACGCTCATTGTGCCCGCAGTATACCCCAACCCTCTGTGGATTTTTTCTTCGCTATCCACTATCCACTATTCACTATCCACCGATCTTGTCCCATGCTTGCCAGAACGCCACCATTTCGCTGGGCAGCCCCAGCGAGACCCGCAGCCAGGTGCCGTAGTGGAAGTCCCGGCCCACCAGGATGTTGTTCCTCTTGAAGTGCTCGATCACCTGGGGGATGGGCCGCCCCGCGTCCACCATGAAGAAGTTGGCGTAGGAGGGCATGACCGCGATCTTGCGCCGGGCCGCCTGCCGCTGGAACTCCGCGCGCTCGGCGGCGTTGCGCTTCACCGCCACCTGGACCGCCGCCTGGTCGTCGAGCGCCACCGCCCCGCACAGCGCCGACACCATGTTGACGTTGTCCTGCAGGCGCTGCTGCCGGAAGGCCCGCACCGCCCCCTCCGGCACGATGCCGTAGCCTAGCCGCAGCCCCGCCATCCCGTAGACCTTGGAGAAGGTGCGCGCCACGATCACCCGCGGGTCGTCCAGGGGCTTGTCCAGGAAGGATTCGTACCCGGGCGCGCCCACCGCGAAGTGGTGGTAGGCCTCGTCGATGAGCACGTAGGTCGAGCGCGGCAGCGCCCGGATGAACTCCTCGATCTCCGCCCGCGGGGTCAGCGTGCCGGTGGGATTGTTGGGGTTGCAGACGTAGACCAGCCCGGCGTTCTGACGCGCCGCTCCCAGCATGGCCTGGAGGTCGTGGCGATAGTCGCTGGTCAGGCCTACATAGGTCACGGTCACGCCCGGCTGGTTGGAGGCGTAGAAGCTGATGGCCTCGAAGGTGAGCAGCGGCGTCACCAGCCGGTGCTCCTTGTCCACGAAGGCGTTGGCCGCCATCTTCAGGATCTCGGTGGAGCCGTTGCCCAGGAAGACCTGCTCCGGCTTGACTTGGTGCAGTTGGGCGATGCGCTC
>DASPRL010000135.1 GCA_035624475.1 Terriglobales bacterium | reverse complement strand
GAGAACTAGCTACTAGCCACTAACCACTGCTTTTTTATCTCTTCCTCTCGTCCCGTTCCACGACGCCATCTTTGATGTGAATTACACGGTGCGCATATTCGGCAATGTCGTGTTCGTGGGTGACCAGCACGATGGTGTTGCCCTGCTGATGCAACCGGTCGAACAAGGCCATGATCTCGGCGCCGGTCTGCGAGTCCAGGTTGCCGGTGGGCTCGTCGGCCAGGATGATGGCGGGATTGTTGACCAACGCCCGCGCGACGGCTACGCGCTGCCGCTGGCCGCCGGAGAGTTCGTTGGGCTTGTGCATCATGCGGGGTTCCAGGTCCACCGCGCGCAGCGCCGCTTTGGCGCGCTCCAGGCGCTCTTCCGCCGGCGTCCCGTTGTAGATCAGCGGCAGCTCCACGTTGTGCAGCGAGGTGGCCCGCGCCAGCAGGTTGAAGGTCTGGAAGACGAAGCCGATCTCCTTGTTGCGGATGCGCGCCAGCTCGTCGTCGTCCAGTTCGCTGACCAGCTGGCCGTTGAGCCAGTAGCGCCCCTTGCTGGGCGTGTCCAGACACCCGATCAGGTTCATGAGCGTCGACTTGCCCGAGCCCGAGGGCCCCATGATGGCCACGTACTCGTTCTTGTCGATGCGCAGGTTCACCCCGCGCAGCGCGTGCACCTGCTGTTCGGAACCCATGTCATAGGTCTTCCACAGGTCCTCGGTGCTGATCATGCATTGGTCGGGAGGGGCCGCTGGGGCCCGCTCGGCCATGCTCGCCACGTCGGTGCTTGACATCCCTGTCTCTCCTGAGCCGGGGCTGGCCCGCAAACCGGGTTGCCGGTTAGACGCGCCACCGCGGCTGACGTTAGGACGATTCTGCGGGCGCCGGCGTTTTCTCGACCTTGACGGCGGCGTTGTTCTTCAGCGTGCGCAGTACCTTGTAGCTGCCGGTCACGATCTCATCGCCTTCCTTCAGCCCTTTGGTCACCTCGATGTCGGTCGTGCCCGTGATGCCGGTCTCGACCGGTACGAAGACCGCCCGCTGGTTGCGCACCACGAAGACACCCTGCAACTCCTCGTCTTTCTTGTCCTTCTCGTCCGCCTTGGCGGGAGCGGCCGCCTGCACGCTGTTCTTGGACTTCTCCTGCAGCTCCGAGCTGCGGCGGATGGTGAGCGCCTGGATGGGGATGGCCAGCGCTCCCTGCCGCGTCGCCGTGGTGATCTTGGCGGTGGTGGAAAGCCCCGGCCGCAGGTTCTCCGGCGGGTCCGTCAGCGTCACCACCACCTTGAAATCCTTGGCCTCCTGGCTGCCGCCGGTGGTCTGCGCCGTCGACACTCCGGTGGAGCGCACGATGGCGTTGTCGCCGATCTCCGTCACCTTGCCGTGGAAGGTCTTGTTGGGGATGGCATCGATGCTCACGGTCGCATCCTGCCCCAGCTTCACGTTCACGATGTCGGTCTCGTCTACCTTGACCTCGGCGGTGATCACCGACAGGTCCGCCAGCGTCATCAGGGTGCTGCCGGGAGCGTTCTGGATGCCGATCACCACCGTCTCGCCTTCGCGCACCGGCAGGTTGGTGATCACGCCGTCATAGGGAGCCACGTACTCCGTCTTGCTGAGCAGGTCGCTGCTCTTCACCAGGGTGGCCTGCGTCTGGGTCACGTGCCCGTGCGACGAATCCAGTTGCGCCTTGGACTGGGCGACGCGCGCCTTGGACTGTGCCAGGCCCGCCACCGCGGCGTCATAGGCGGCTTTCTTGGCGTCGAAGTCGGCCTTGGCGATGAGCGCGTCCTTGTACAGCCCCTGGGCGCGCTGATAGTCCAGCTTGGCCTGCTCCAACTGCGCCTGCGACTGCTCCAGTTGCGCCTGCGCCGTCTTCAGGCCGGCGTCGGCGGCCAGCGCGTCGGTGCGCGCCGCTTCCAGCGCCGCCCGGGTCGCGGCCACGTCGGAGGCCGACTGCACGTTCTCCAGTTGCGCCAGCATCTGGCCCTGCTTCACGTGATCGCCTTCCTTGACGTACAGCTTGGTGATCTTGCCGAAGGCGTTGGCCCCGATGTTGACGTAGTTCTTGGGCTTGATCTCGCCCGAGGCGGTGACCACGGAGGCCAGGTCCTCGCGGCTGACCTTGCCGGTCTGCACCCCCACCACGTTCTTCCCGCTGAACGAGATCGTGCCCACCACCACCAGCACGACCGCCAGCACGATCCCTGCGATCAGGATGATCTTCTTCTTGCTCATAGAACCTCTACCTCGCAACGCCACGACCACCCCCGGGACGCACAACGTCCGGCCCCCTCTTGCTGATACGGAGGATCCGCCCGAAAAGTTTCCCGGCAAGACACTTCCGGCCTGCCCCTGGGGTTGTCCTGCGCTTCTGTCTAGCCGATTATAGCGACTCGCTTGCCCCTTGCCTACCCCGGGATGCCTCCCCTGCGGAGCGTGGCGGCGTGCTTTCCCCCCTTTCGAGTCTTGCGCGCCACTTGGCAAACACATACAATTTCAAAGGCCCATACCCTACGCCCAGGAGCGCTTCGTCCATGCGGTCTAAAGCCCTCATTTTGCGGTTCTTGGTGACAATCCTGGCCAGCGTTTTGGCGCTGGCCGCCGGCGCCCTGGCGCAGGTCCAGCCGGCCACCTCCGGCGGTTCCGCCAAGGATACTCAAGCGCCCAAGGACGCGGCTGCTGCCGATCAGAAGGATGCGGACCAGCAGGTCGATCCCCTGAAGCGCCCGCTCAACGACAAGCAGCGCAAGAAGAACCAGAAGGCCCTGTACAAGGAGCTGAGCGACGCCGACAAGAAGTGGCTGGACGAGGACGTCCGCTGGATCATCACCGACGAGGAAAAAGCGGCCTTCCTCCAGCTCAGCAACGAAGAGGAGCGGGAGCAGTTCATCGAGCAGTTCTGGCTCCGCCGCGATCCCACCCCCGACACCGAAGAGAACGAGTACAAGGAAGAGCACTACCGCCGCATCGCTTACGCCAATGAGCACTTTGCCGCCGGCATTCCCGGCTGGAAGACCGACCGTGGCCGGGTCTACATCATGTACGGCCCTCCCGACGAGATCGACGCCCATCCTACCGGCGGCTACTACCAGCGTCCCCAGGAGGAGGGCGGGGGCGAGACCTCCACCTATCCCTTCGAGGATTGGCGTTACCGCTATATCGAGGGCATCGGCCAGGAAGTCAACATCGAGTTCGTGGACACCTGCTCCTGCAACGACTATCACATGACCCTCGACCGCTCGGAGAAGGACGCGCTCCTGCACACTCCCAACGGCGGTCTCACTACCTACGAGCAGATGGGCCTCGCCAACAAGGCCGACCGCTGGAACAACGGACTGGAGGCCATCGGCCAGGGCCCCTTCAACAGCAAGATGCAGGGCAAGGACGAGTTCGATCGCGTGATCCAGTTCGCCAAGCTGCAGGCCCCGCCCCAGATCAAGTTCAAGGACCTGGCGGAGGTGGTCAGCCACAGCATCCGCTACAACCTCCTGCCCTTCAGTTGGCAGGCGGACTTCGTCAAAGTCACCGCCGACACCGTGCTGGTGCCCATCACCATCCAGATCAAGAACAAGGATGTCACCTTCGTCACCAAGGACGGCGTGGCTAGCGGCGTGGTCAACATCTTCGGCCGGGTCACCACCCTGACCGGCCGCATCGCCCAGACCTTCGAAGACACGGTCAAGGTGGATGTTCCCGCCGAACTGCTGGCCCGGACCCAGGAGTCCTCCTCCGTCTACTGGAAGGCGCTGCCCCTGCGTCCCAACCGCTACAAGGTCGACCTCGTGCTCAAGGACGTCAACGGCGACCGCATGGGCACCGACAGCCGCGGCATGATGGTCCCGGAGTTCGGCGACGACCGGCTGGCCGCCTCCTCGTTCATTCTGGCCGACCAGATGGAGCGGGTACCGGCCAAGAACGTGGGTACCGGCAACTTCGTCATCGGCGACACCAAGGTGCGCCCGCGCGTGGTGCCCAGCGGCCAGACCGCCACCTTCCGTCGTGACGAGCACATGAACTTCTGGCTGCAGATCTACAACCTGGCGATGGACGAGCAGACCAAGAAACCCTCGGCCAGCATCGAGTACGACATCGTGAACCTGGCCAGCAACAAGCAGGTCGTCCACGCCGTGGAATCCACCGACCAGATGGGCAACGTCGGCAACCAGATCACCCTGGAAAAGAGCCTGGCTCTGACCAGTCTGGAGCCCGGCCAGTACCAGATCACGGTGAAGGTGGACGACAAGGTGGCCAAGCAGAGCATCGCTCCCACCGCCAAGTTCACGGTGCAGTAAGCGTCTGCAGGAAGCAAGCTCCCGGGTAGGGATGAGCGCGCTTCGCAAATTCGGATGGCTGGCCGCGCTGCTGGCGCTGGCACTGCCCGCGGTCGCCTCCGGCAAGCCGGGCTCCATCTCCGGGTGGGTGCGCGACTCCCACGGGGTTCCCCAGATGGGCGCCGTGGTCGAGATCTTCTCCGCCGCCTCGCCCGCCGTTCGCGTCTTCACCGACGCCGCCGGCCACTATACCGCCCGCGACCTGCTCCCCGGCAACTACAGTGTCAAGGTGAGCGCGGCCTCCTTCCTGCCCTCCCTGCGGGAGGACGTGCCCTTGACCCCCGGCGGCCACCGCGTGGTCAATCTCACCCTGAACACTCTGTTCGAGGCGTTGCAATTGGTTCCCCAGCAGCGTCCCGCCGCCCAGGAGGACGACGACTGGAAATGGACGCTGCGCGCGGCCGCTAACCGCCCCATCCTGCGCCTGCGCGACGACGGCCCTCTCGTGGTCGTCTCGCACTCCGAGCGCCAGGACGATCGCTCCTTGAAGGCGCAGGTCGTCCTGCTGGCGGGCTCCGACTCCGACGGCTACGGCGCCGGCTCCGACATGAACACCGTCTTCGCCGTCGAGCAGTCCCTGTTCGCGGCGGGCACGCTCTCCTTCGACGGCAGCCTGGGGCGCGCCCCCGGCAGCCCGGCCGGCGCCCTGCGCGCTTCCTACTCGCACCGCCTGCCCGACGGCTCGCGGCCCGAGGTCGCGGTCACCTTCCGGCGCTTCGCTTCCCCCGGGCTGGCCCCGGAGGACGCCGCCCTGCAGGCCCTGGCGGTCTCCTTGCGCGACGAGACCGCCGTCGGCAACCTGCTGGAGTTTCAGTACGGCGGCGAGTTCCAGGCGGTGCAGTTTCTGGGCCGGGTCACCGCCTTCCGGCCCTGGGGTTCGGCGGATCTCCACCTCTCCCCCAACACGGTCGTGGAATACCGCTACGCCACCTCGGAGCCCAGCCTGCGGATGGCCAAGGGATTTGACAGCGCTCCCGCCGACCTGAGCGAGAGCGGGCCGCGCCTGTCGCTGGTGGACGCGCAGCCCCGGCTGGAGCGCGCCCACCACCACGAACTCTCCCTCTCCCGCCGCCTGGGCCGGAACGCGGTGCAGGTCGCGGTGTACTCCGACCGCATCTCCAACACCGCCCTGACCGGCGTGGGTGACGTCACCGCCGATTCCGGCTTCTTCCTGCCCGATGTCTACTCCGGCACCTTCACCTACAATGGCGGGGAGCTGGAGACCCGCGGCGTCCGCGCCGTGGTGCAGCACAAGTTCAGCCACGACATCACCGCCACCGTGGACTACGCCTACGGCGGGGTGCTGGCCCTGGATGGCTCCAACCTGCCCTGGGAGCAGGCCCTGGCCTCGCTGCACCGCGAATGCCGCCACTCCGCCGCGCTCAAGCTGGCGGGAGCGGTGCCCGGCTCCCACACCCGCTGGATCGCCTCCTATCGCTGGGTGAGCGGCAACGCCCTGACCCCGGTGGACATGTTCAACGCCTCCCCCGGCCAGACCGATCCCTACCTCAGCCTCTTCCTGCGCCAGCCTCTGCCCCAGGTAAGCTTCCTCCCCGGCCACGTGGAGGCCCTGGTGGACCTGCGCAACCTGCTCGCTGAAGGCTACGTTCCTGTGCTCGGCCAGGACGGCCACACCATTTACCTGGTGCAGTCGGCGCGCTCCGTGCGCGGCGGCCTCGCCTTCAATTTCTAAGCCCGCTGCTTTCACTCCTCGGGACGGTTGACGCCCCCGGCGTCTTCGACTAGATTTTCGGCTCGTGGCGCATTCACTCCGCGCCACGAGAAAGCCGGAACCGGCATGCCTTCCAATCCGCCGCCCGCAGGCCGCACCCGCAGGATCTCCCGCCGCCAGTTTGCCCGCGACGCCGCCCTGGCGGGCGCCGCCGCCGCTCTGCTGCCTTCCTCCGCCCGGGCTCTTCCGCAGCAGCCCGCCGCCGCTTCCGACCAGCTTCCGCCCTCCGCAGCCGCCGACTTCGCCAAGCTGCCGTCCGCCAGCCAGGCCGAGGTGGAAGCCAAGTACCAGGCGGTGCTGGGCCGCTACGGCCGCAGCTTTACCGCCGCCCAGAAGACCGAGGTGCGCCGCCAGCTCATCGGAGCGCAGAAGGCGCTCGACGCTCTGCGCGCATTTCCCCTGGAGAACTCCGATGCGCCGGCTACCGTCTTCCGCCCCTATCGCCGCCCCTCCCGGCCTGCGTCAAAGCCCGCGGCAGGGGCAGGGAAGCGCTGAGCCATGGTCAACGAAGACGTCCTCTACCTGTCGGCGAGCGAACTGGGCGAGCGCATCCGCGCCCGCCGCCTTTCCCCGGTGGAGTTGACCGAGGCCTATCTCGACCGCAGCCGCAACCTGGGGCCGAGGCTTGGAGCCTACGTCACGCTCACCCCCGAGCTGGCGCTGGCCGAGGCGCAGGCCGCGGAACGCGAGATCCGCGCCGGCCGCTATCGCGGGCCCCTGCACGGCATTCCCTACGCCGCCAAGGACCTGCTCGCGGTCAAGGGATACCCCACCACCTGGGGGGCGCGCCCCTACGCCGAGCAGCGCTTCGCCTTCGATGCCGCCGTCATCCAGCGCCTGCGCAGCGCCGGAGCGGTGCTGCTGGGCAAGGCGGCCATGATCGAGCTGGCCGGAGGCATGGGCTACCGCTACGCCTCCGCCGCGCTCACCGGCCCCGCCCACAATCCCTGGAATGAGAGTTGCTGGACCTGCGGCTCCTCCTCGGGTTCGGGCGCCATCGTGGCGGCGGCGCTGGCCGGCTTTGCCATAGGGACGGAAACCTGGGGCTCCATCGTGTGTCCCTCCGCCTTCTGCGGGGTCAGCGGCCTGCGGCCCACCTTCGGCCGGGTCAGCCGTCAGGGCGCCATGGGCCTGGCCTATTCCATGGACAAGATCGGTCCTCTGGCGCGCTCGGCGGAGGACTGCGGCCTGGTGCTGGCCGCCATCGCCGGAAACGATCCTGCGGATCTCGGCTCGCTGCCGCCGCAGGATGCCGCCTTCACCTGGCCGCCGGCGGGAGCGCCCAAGCTGCGCATCGGCCGCCTCACCAACGCCTGGCAGTCCCCGGCGGCGGAGGTGGAAGACGCCTTCCAGGCCGCTCTCGAGGTGATGACGGCCCACGGCGCCGTGGTCGAAGATGCTGCCCTGCCCGAAGGGCCCTGGGAGGCCGCCGCCGGGCTCACCATCTCCGTGGAGGGCGCTTCCGCCTTCCAGGATCTGATCGAATCCGGGCGTGTGCTCGAGCTCGCTGATCCCGAGGGGCAGATGGGCGGCTTCGTGAACCTGCAGGTCGGCGCCGCCGATTATGAGCGCGCCCAGCGCCTCCGTGGCCTGCTGCAGCGCAAGATGGACACCCTCTTCGAGAGCTTCGACCTCCTGACTGCCCCCTCGCTGCCCGTTGCCGCCAGCTCTCTCGAGGCCAATCTGGACACCGACCTGAGCTTCGCCGATCCCCTGGGAGGCATCGGGAACTTCTGCGGGCTGCCCGCCGCCAGCGTGCCCTGCGGCTTCACCCAGGCCGGCCTGCCCATCGGCATCCAGTTCGTCGGGCGGGTCCTGGGCGAAGACAAGGTGCTCGCCGCCGCCCGCCTCTTCCAGCAGCACAGCGACTGGCACCGCAAGCGCCCGCCGCTATCGTGACGCGGCAGAACGCGCTCGCGCCCGCGCCTAGACGCCGCCCAAACCCGGATGATATTCTCTGAGTGCCGCAGTTTTTTCCCGCACCCCGTGGGCGCGTAGCTCAACTGGCAGAGCAACTGACTCTTAATCAGTAGGTTGAAGGTTCGATTCCTTCCGCGCTCACCATTTCTTTCAATTCAATCCATCAGCGCGGGGCGCCCGCCGGCCGGGATTCTCCGGACGAATCAGTAGCTCGTGGAGGCGTGGTCCTGATTGTGGCAGGTCAGCGTGCACGTACCGTGGTGGCCGGCTCCCTTCACGAACTGCATCTGTCCCTGGTACGGCGCGACGATGTTGAGGTCGAAGTCGATCAGGGCGGCGTTGTTGACCGCGGAGCCGTTGGGCACGCCGTGGGCATCGTGGCAGGTGGCGCAGGAGGTGAGCTGCATGTGCTCGCGGTGGGGGAAGCTCTCGTCGTTGAGCAGGCTCTGCTCGCTGTGGCATTGCAGGCAGAGGGCGTAGTTGGCCGAGGAGTAAGGGATGCCGGCGGTATGGCCGGGCGCGCCCATCGGGTTCTCCACCTGGTAGTTGCGCTGCAGGATGTGGGGATACACGGAGCCGTGCGGTCCCACCGGCCCGGTGTTGCCGGGGCCCAGGTTGCGGTTGTCGTCACTGTTGTGGCAGTCGGTGCAGTAGATCTGCGAGGCGGAGGAGAGGATGCGGCCGGGGATGGCCACCCCGGCGTCGGTGATCAGGCTGGGCACATCGCCACCCGGACCGGTGCTCAGCCCCCGCGGCCGCACCACCGGATGCCAGGAGGGTGAGTTGGCGAGGGCCTGGCGCAGGTCGAGGGAGCGGGTCTGCCGGCTGGGCAAGGCTCCATAGGTGCCATAGCCGGGCTGTTGCGGCTGGTTGAGGTTGTAGCTGTGGCACTTGAAGCAGATCTCGTACTCGTACTGCGCCTCGGCGGTGCCACGCCGCGGATCCAGGGCCGCACCTCCGGAGTTGATCCCGCTCTCGCCCAGCAACGCCCCCGAGAGTTGCGGCGGCGTGAGCGGAGAAGAGTCGTTGCGGGCGGCGTGCGGGTTGTGGCAATCGTCGCAGGCCGCGTGCCGGCTCACGATCTGGTCGGGGGCCTCCACCGGGTCGTGGTCGGGCTGCGGGCCCAGCGAAGGATGGGTGTAGGGCTTGCGCGTGAACTCCGACTTCACATCAGCGATCGCGGTCAGGGGATTGCCGTCGTGGCACTGGAAGCAGACCTGGTCGGTTTCACCCTTCAGGAGCCGGGCCGTCTCGTGAGCGGTGTGGGGACGATGGCAACTGCCGCAGCCGTTCTGGGCGACCGTGGCGTAGCCGGTGTGGCTGCCCAGCCAGCTCACGCCCCCGCTGGTCTCGCTGGTGTAGGCCGCCGCCGAGGTCTTGTGGCTGGAAGGCTGGCCCTGCGTCCCGCTCCAGCTCCATAGGCTGCTGCCCGCCCCACCCCGGGGATCGTGGCAGGTGGTGCAGAGGGCGGAGCCGGAGTTGTTCTTCACCAGGAAGCGCAGCTCGACGGGGTCGTTGTCCTCGACGTGGGGGTCGTGGCAGGTGGTGCACTGCAGCATGCCCTGGCTGTCGAGCTTGACCTGGTCGCCGGCCGGTGGGTTCATGATCTGAGAATTACTGAGGCTGGGAACGAAGCCTACCGGGTGATTGCTGGCCAGGCTGAGCGACGGGCCCGCCAGGTTGCTGGGACTGGTGGCCGGCAGCTTCTGGTCGGTGGACATCCCCTGGAAGGGGATCTGGCCGTTGTTGACGGTGTCACCCAGGGCCACGGTGCCGTCATGGCAGCTCAGGCAGAGCTTGGAGCCGCCCCCAGGCTGCGCCACCGGCGACTGCTCGGTGCTGCTCTGATAGACCTGGTAGGTCACGCCCTGGGGCAGGCTGTGGTTCCACAGCGGCGCCATGGGCTGCGCCCGGTGGGGCGCGTGACAGAAGATGCAGGTGGCATCCAGGGTGGTGGCTTTGATGGCCGCCCCGCTCGACTGGCTGAAGTCGTGCTTGGAGTTGCGCAGCTTGCGGATCTCGCTCTGTTGTCCGCCCGCTCCCGCAGCCAGCAGCAACAGCAGCGCGCAGCCGAGGACGCGCCTCACCGCCCGCCTCCCGGATGTTCCGCCGTCGGCGCGCTCTTCTCCGCCAGGTACTGGAAGACCTGGACGCGGCGCTGGAAGGGATCGGCCACGTAGATGCGGTCGGAGGAGTCAATGGCCACGCCCGCCGGAATGTAGAACTCTCCCACGCGCGCTCCCGACTCTCCGAAGCTCAGCAGATACCGGCCCTGGAGGTCGAAGATCTGCACGGTGGAGAAGAGCGCCTCGGCGACGTAGACATGTCCCTCGGAATCCACGGCCACTCCCTTGGGCCGGTTGAAGTAGCCGGAGCCGTCGCCGCTCTCGCCGAACTGGGTGACGAACTTGCCCTCCGGCGTGAAGACCTGGACGCGGCAGTTCATGGTGTCGTTGACGTACAACCGCCCCTCCCGGTCCACCGCCAGGAAGGTGGGCAGGTTGAACTG
>DASPRL010000134.1 GCA_035624475.1 Terriglobales bacterium | reverse complement strand
AGCCCCTCTGCCCGGCTACGGAACGGGCAGCCCCATCGGACCGCCCGGCAGCGCCGGTGCTGTGGGCGCCGGCGGGCCCGACAACATCACCCGCATGGTGGAAGGCTACTTCGAATCCAGCATGCTCGATTCCAAGGACGCTCCCCAGCGTTCCTACACCGAACTAGCGCGGGTCATCCGCGAGATGCGCCCCGAGTTCGTGCTCTCGGCCTTTCCTCCTTCGCGGCGGGAGGAGTTGCGTCAACTGCCCCCCGACCAGATGGCGGCCGAGATCATCGAGGACACGGCGGTCAAGTGGGCGGCGGAGCGCCTGGTGCAGGCGCCCACCGGGCAGGATGCCGTCATCGTCGAGGAAGAGGTCATCCGCGTGCTCCTGCGCAGCCTGCAGGCCACGCAGGCGGCCGGCCGCCTGGCCGGCAAGCTGGCCTCCATCATCAAGGACTACAAGATCCCCAAGTCCACCTACGAGCGCATCCAGGACGAACTGCACTGGATCGTAGTCCCGCCCAAGGAGAAGATCGAGCGCTTGCTGCAGACGCAGCACCTCAACGTCCACGAGTTCCGCCGCCTGCTGGAGCTGCTCACCGAACTGATCAAGCAGGGCGACCTGGACACCGCCAACAAGCTCGGCAACCACTACTTCACCATCTTCGATCTCACCGAGGAGCCCGAGCCGCAAGAGATCAGCCGCATCCCCGACCTGCTGCGCACCATGGCCGGGGTGCGCAGCGAGTTCTGGCAGGGGGTGGCGGTCCGCCTGTGCGACGTCCTGAACCGCTGGCCGGAGAAGCCCTTCCTCCACCAGCAGATCCTCAATGCCCTGATCGCCTTGTGCCGCACGGTGGCCCTGTACGAGGACTTTGAATTGATCCAGGCCGTCTCGGCAGCGCTGGAGCGGCTGGTGGCCAGCGCTCCCGACCCCCACGCCAAGTGCTGTAGCAAGACCATGGCCGGGCTGCTCACTCCCAACGCGGTGGAGCGGGTCATCGAGATCTTCACCCAGAAGCGCGACGACCGCCCCTTCACCCGCCTGGCTGCGGACCTGCTGCGCGGGGCCGGGCCCGCCGCCATCGTGAAGGTCTTTCGCCAGCTCGAGGAAGAGCAGACCACCGGCAACCGTCTCGCCCTCATCCGCCTCATCACCAAGATCGGGTCGCCCGCCCTCGACATCGCCCGCCAGCGCCTGGGCGACGAGCGCTGGTACGTGGTGCGCAATGCCTGCAAGCTGCTGGGCGACCTGAAAGACCCGGAGATCCTGAAGACCCTGGCCCCGCTGCTGCGCCATGCCAACGAGCGCGTGCAGAAGGCCGCGGTCACCGCCATCCTCGACAGCCGCGATCCCGGGCGCGCCGCGGTCCTCTCCGAGGGGCTGCCCTACCTGCATCACCAGGTGGTGGAGGACGTGCTGGGAGAACTTCTCTTCCTGAAAGATCCGGTCAGCCTCCCCGCCTTGGAGCGCTTCATCTTCCGTGACTCCCACGGCAAGGCGCGGCTGCTGGTGCTGGCGGTGCAGGTCCTGTCGGCCATCCCCGGCCCTCAGTCCGAGCACCTGCTGGGCGCGGTGATGGCCGACGACACGCTCGACCCGGCGGTGCGGCGGGTCGCCATGGGCGCGTTGAGCCGCATCCCTTCCGAGGCCTGCGAGCAGATGCTGCGCGAATTCGCGGGCAACGCCGGCCAGGATCCGCTGGCGGCGGAGTGTGCCCGCACCCTGGCCGCCATGGGCCGCTAGGCTGGATGCTCCACGGTCTTCCTCTCAGTTGCCTCCACTCGTGGGCAGGGTCACATCCGTGCGCGGCTGCACGTAGGGGGCCTGGGGCAGGCGCGTCACCCGCCCGTTCTCGGCGTCGTCGATGGCGATGTTATTGTGCTCCAGGGTGAGGCCGGTGACCTGGTCCAGGTTGACGCGCGACTGCGCGTAGGCCGTCTCCGCCGCGACCAGGTTCGATTCTGCCTGCACCAGGTCCCGCTGCGTCTGCAGCACCAGGGTGGTAGTGGACGCTCCTACCTCGTACTTGTCCTGCTCGGCTTCCATGGTCTGCCGCGCCAGGTCCACGCCGGCGCGCGCCGCATCCACCAGAGCGCGGTTCTGCTCCACCGCGAACTTCGCGTTGCGCACCTGGATACCCACCAGGTTCTCTTGTTGCTGCATGAAGACTTGGGCCTGGCGGTACTCCAATTCCGAACGCACCTGGTCGGCTTGGGCGCTGCGATTGCGGATGGGGATGGTGAGGGTGAGGGCCACCGTGTAGGTGGGGAAGTCGCCGCTGGTGGCGGCACTGAAAGCGTCGCTGTAGCCGCCGATCGAGCCGGAGGTGCACCCGCTGGCGATGCACAGAGGATTCAGGGCCCCCGCCAGCCCGCTGCCGCCGTAGCTGGCCACCAGGTCCAGGGTGGGCAGCAGGGCGTTGCGCGCCGAGTGCTTGCTGATGTCGCGGTTCCTGAGGTCGATGCGCGATTGTGCCAGCTCGGGCCGGTGGGTCAGCGCCTGGTTGACCAGGTCCTCCACCGGGGCCACCGGCTCGGTGGCCGGGACCTTGACCGTGTCCGTGGGGATGACCGGCGCGCTCGCCAGCATCGGGTCTTTCTCATTGCGGGTGATGGCGTTCTTCATCAGCAACTGCTGCAATTGCAGGGTGGTCTGGGCGACGATCAGGCTCTGTTGGCGCGTGGCCAGGTCGCTCTGCGCTTGTACCACCGCGATGGGCGCCAGCGTTCCGGCTTGCACCTGGGCCTGGTTGTCGGCCAGGGTCTTCTGGGCCAGCTTCACCGAGTCTTCTTGCACCCTCACGGCTTCGTAGGCGGCTACCAGGTTCCAGTAGAGGTTTTCGATCTGGGTGACGGTGGCGATGACCTGCTGCCGGAAAGCGACATCCGCGATCTCGCGGTTGTTGCGGGCGATCCGCATGAAGCGCAGGTTGGAGGACAGGCCGATGCCGGCCAGCAGATGCTGCCGCAGACCCACGCTGAAGCCCGCGTTCAACGCCGGGTTGAGCGTGGTGCGCAGGCTGTTGGTGGTGGCGCGGGAGTTGTTGAACCCCACCGAGACCAGCGTGCCCGTGGGGAAGCCCTGGACGTAGGAGAAGTTGGCCACCCCGGTGTTGTTCTGCAGGGTGGCGGTGCCGCTGGTCACCACGTTGGAGAGCGGCGTGGTGGCATGGGTGAGGCTGAGGCTGGAGGTGAAGATGGGGTCGTAGGAGTCAATGGAGGCGCCCACCCCGGTTTCGGAAGTCACCAACCCCGCCGCCCCGGCCCCGGCCCCGCCCGCGCCGCCGCTGGTCCCGCCGGCGCTGGTTCCACTGGTCGCTCCGATGCCGGTACCGGTGCCGCCGGGCGTGTTCTGGACCACGCCGCTGGAGACGCCCCGCACCCCCGAGCCCGCCTTGGCGCGCAGGATGTCGGTGTCGGCGATGGGCAGGTTGTAGCGCGCGATGACCAGGTCGAGGTTGTTCTCCAGCGCCAGCGCGATGGCGTCGTTCAGCGACAGGTAGAGCTTGCCCTGGCGTACCACCTGGTCGATGCGCGGGGTGTTGGCCAGCGAGGGCGGCGGCACGATGCGCGGCGCGTAGGGCAGCAGCACGTTGGGAAACTGCGATCGCGACTTGGCGTAGTCCTCCTGCTGCGCTGCCAGAGGCGCTGCCAGCACGCTTGCCAGGAGACCAGAGACTAGGATTCGCAACAGGGAGCGCAACATAAGCTTCTCCTTCCAGGTAAACACGAATACGGCGGGCCGGCGGCCCGCCGTGATGGGATCCAAGAATGCCAAAGGTCCGAACGTGGCCGGGACGGAAGACCATCTCCCGTGGGAGAGCCCGTCGTGAGCAGCGGTCTGCCCGCGCCTCGGCCGCGATCCTCGTGACCGGCTAGCGTCGTGGGCCGCCCGGACCCAGCGAGGGAGGACCACCCGTCGTGGCCGAGCCCGTCACCAGCAGGTCTCCTTCTTTCAGATCGCCCTGCAGCACCTGAGCCAGCGCCGTGAAGGTGTGGTCGGTGATGCCAGTGCGGATCTTCACCGGCTGCAGCGTTTTGTCGGGCAAGAGCTTCCAGACCACCACGGTATCGCTGGCTTGCAGACCTTCCATCTCGCTCGGTGTCGCGCCCGCTCCCCGGCCGCTTCCCTGGCCCCCGCCTTGCCCGCGCCCTCCCTGGGTCCCAGCCTGGCCGGCGCCTCCGCCCTGCCCTTTCCCGCTACCCTGACCGGTCGCCGTCTTGCGCGCGCCGCCCACGTCGATGCCGTACTTGGCGTACAAGTTGCGGATGGCCTGGGCCGGCAGATCGGGTTTGTAGCGCAAGGCTCCGTTGGGGATCTTCAGCACGCCGCCGGCGTTGGCCACCGGAATGTTGACGTAGGCCGTCATCCCGGGCAGGAGCTTCATGTCGGGGTTGTCGAAGTCGACGATGGTGTTGTAGGTCACGACGTTCTGCACCACCGTCGCGTTCAGGCGGATCTGGCTGACTTTGCCCTTGAACATCTGTCCGGGGAACGCATCCACCGTGAAGGTGGCCGGCTGGCCCATCTGGATCTGGCCCACATCGGACTCGTCGGTCTGGGCGTAGACCTGCATCTTGGTCAGGTCCTGAGCGATGGTGAACAGGGTGGGGGCCTGCAGGGAGGAAGCCACGGTCTGGCCCACGTCCACGTTGCGCGCCACCACCACTCCGTCGATGGGCGCGCGGATGGTGCAGTAGTTGAGGTTGGTCTCGGCCACGGTCACCGCGGCCTTTTTCTGCGCGGTCTGGGCATTGGCCTGGACCAGCTGCGCCTGGGTCGCCGAGACCGCGGCCTCCGCCGTGTCGGCGTTGGCCTTGGCCAGGTCGAGCTGCTGCTGGCTCATCACGCCCTTCTGGGCGAGAACCACGGTGCGGTCATAGTCCGCCTTGGTCTGCACCGCGGTGGCCTGCGCCTTCTCCAGGTTGGCCTTGGCCGCTGCCGCGTTGGCGACCGCGTTCTGGTAGTCGGCCCGCGCCTGTAGCACCGCGCCCTCGAACAGCCGGGGATCGATCTCGGCGATCACCTGTCCCTGCTTCACCTTGGAGTTGAAGTCGGCGTAGAGCTTGGCGATGGTGCCGGAGACCTGGGAGCCCACCTGCACCGTGATGACGGCATTGATGGTGCCCGTCGCCTGCACCACTTGATGGATGTCCCCGCGGTCCACCTTGGTGGTGAAGTACTGCACCTCGTTCTTGGGCTTCAGGAAGAATGCGGCGGTCAAAACGACCACCAGCGCGACGATCAGCAGCAGTAACCAGCGGCGTTGCAGTAGCTTCAAGATGGCATCCTTGCCGGGGAGCTATGAACCCCCCGATTCGATCTGACCCAACCTCATGCTAACCCTTTTGGAGGACAAGAGTTGCGCTCCCAAGCCGCCCGGACCAGGGAGCGCTCCCTGCCTGCCACCATGCTAACCCTTCGCCGGGCAGCGCGAAAGTCCCCCAAAACGGCGGGCCCTGCGCCTCTTGGATTCGCATACTAACGTATTGACATAGCTGTTCCGACCACACTATAACGTTGTGCCGGAGACTGCCATGGGCAAGAACCTGGTCCTGCTGCGGCCGCGGGATGCGGCCCGGATGCTGGGCATCAGTTATCCCACCCTCAAGCAATGGATCTATCACGGCAAGCTGCGCACGGTGAAGACGCCGGGCGGACACCATCGCATCCCCGAGGCCGAGCTGGACCGCTACCTGTACCGCGCCGGGGAGAAGCCGGGAGCGGGCGCGCGCCGCAACTTCCGCCGCATCAGCGGGCGCAACCAGTTGGTGGGACGGGTGGTAGAGGTTCGGTTGGGCGGCCTGCTGGCTCAGGTCACGCTCTCCATCGGCGGGCAGCACATCACCTCCATCGTGACCGCCGACGCGGTGCGCGAGATGCGCCTCCGGAAGGGCGAGACCGTCGCCGCCCTCATCAAGTCCACCGAAGTCATGCTCCTGCGAGTGTGAAAGCCAGAGGGGGGAGAATCGATGAAGCTCGTTGCAACCTGCCTGTTGACCGTGCTGCTGTCCGCTGTGCTGCTGGCCCAGGCCGGGCCGGCCACCCAGGATCCCACCGGCCATCCAGCCAAGCCGGCCGTGGTGACGGTCCAGCAGCTCCAAGCTCTGCAAGACGCGCTCGCGGCGCAACAGAAGCAGATCGACCAGCAGCAGCAGGAGTTGGAAGCTCTTCGCCGGCAGTTGGCCGGGGGGAGCGCACCGCGGGTCACCGATGCCGCTCTGCACACCTCCAGCAGCGAATCCACAGCCCGCGCGGTCGTCGGGGACCCTGTGGCGCCGGACGAAGAGAAGCCCAAGGAATCCCCGCTTTCTTTCCGCATCGGGGGAGCGGAGTTCACCCCGGGTGGCTTCGTGGACTTCGAGAACGTCTTCCGCACCACCAACACGGGGAACGCCTCCTCGACCAGCTTCGGCTCCATTCCCTTCAGCAATACGATCCAGGGACACCTCACCGAGTTCCGCGCTACGGGCCAGTACTCCCGCTTGACCCTGAAGACCCATGCCAGCTTCGGGCAGAATGACATAACCGGCTACCTGGAGGCCGATTTCAACGGCAACGATCCGGCGAATGCCTTCGTGACCAGCAACAGCCATACCGCGCGCCTTCGTCTGTACTGGCTGGACCTGAAGCGAGGCAAGTGGGAGTTCCTGGGAGGCCAGACCTGGGGGTTGCTGGAGCCCAATCGGGTTGGGGTGTCACCCATGCCGTCGGATCTGACCCTGGGCTACACCGAGGACGGCAACACGCACGTTGGTCCCTATTACACCCGCACGGCAGAATTCCGTGTGGCGTACCACTTCAACGATCATGTGGTGTGGGCAGGATCCGTCGACAACCCCCAACAGTATGTCGGCACGGGTGAAGTCATTTTCCCCTTCGCCTTCAACGCCCAATTGGGGCCGCAGTTCGATGCCGGCAACAACCCCGGCACCCCGAATGTGGCCCCCGATGTGGCGACCAAGGTCGCGTACGACAACGTTTTTGGAGGGCGGAACTTCCACGCGGAGGCGGGAGGCCTTCTGACCACCGTCAAGGTCACGGACTTTCCAGTGGGCGGAACCGAGTTCACCTCGCACTCCAGCGTCGGGGGCGGCATCGAGGCCGGGCTGAACTTCGATCTCTTCCGGGACGCGCAGGGGAGGAATCTCCGGTTCGTGGGCAGCGTGCTGTGGGGCAACGGGATCGGCCGCTACCTCACCGGACTGGCGCCGCAGGCGGTCATCGTCCCCATCCCGACGGGTCCGACCACCTTTACGGTCGACATCTCCAAGGTCCATTCCGGCGGGGTGTTCACCGGTCTCGAATTCCTGCCGTGGGCCAACACGCAATTGGGCGTGTATTACGGAGGAGTCTACGCGCAACGCAACGCGTTCAAGGACGTGACCTCCCCCGTCATCACCACGATCCCCTGCCATGCGGGGGATGTGGCTCCTTTCCATCCCTGCATCGGTTTCGGCGGGCCCAATTCGCCGAACTCCGCGAACCGGGCCGTCCAGGAGGCGACGCTGGACTGGACACAGACCTTCTGGAGGAACCGGGAGTATGGGGCCGTGCAACTCGTCACGCAGTGGTCGTACCTGACACGCGCTCCCTGGTTTGTCGCTGCGGGCGCACCCAAGAACGCTCATCTGTTCATGTCGTACGTGTCGCTGCGCTACGTGCTGCCATGAGAAAGCTCTGGCTCCTGCCCTCGCTTGTCCTGCTACTTCTCAGCGCCCCAGGCGCGACGGGAGGCGAGAAGGGCAACGTCTCCGTGCTCTATGCCGGCTCGCTGGGCGCGCTGATGGAGAAGAGCGTGGGCCCGGCCTTCGAGCGGGCCTCCGGCTACCACTACCAGGGAGAGGGCCAGGGCTCGGTCGGCGGCGCCCGTGCCATCCACGATCGCCTGCGCGCTCCCGATGTCTTCATCTCCGCCGACCCGGCGGTGAACGATCGCATCCTGATGGGGCCCGCGAACGGCGGCTTCGAGAGCTGGTACCTCACCTTCGCCTCCGGCGAACTGGTGCTCGGCTACAATCCGCGCAGCCGCTTCCGCGACCTCTTCGAGCAGGCCCAGGCCGGCAAGCTGCCCTGGTATGAAGTGCTCGCCCGGCCCGGCGTCAAGCTCGGCCGCACCGACCCCGACCTCGATCCCAAGGGCTATCGCACGCTCTTCCTTTTTGAGCTCGCCGAGGACTACTACAAGAAGCCCGGGCTGGCGGCGCTGCTGGGCCCGCCCGGCAGTTCCGACCAGATCTTCCCCGAGCCCGAATTGCTGATCCGCATGGAATCGGGTCAACTGGACGTCGCCGTCTTCTACAGGCACGAGGTGGTGGCGCACGGCATCCCTTACATCGCGCTGCCCGGCGAGATCAACCAGGGCGACCCTCGCTTCGCTGCACTCTACGCCGCCCACTCCTTCACCACCACCAAGGGACTGAAGCTCACGGGCTCGCCGACGCTGTTCACGGTCTCGGTCCTCAATCCCGCCAAGAACCCTGCCGGGGCCATCGCCTTCGTGCGCTTCCTCGGCTCGGCCGAGGGCAGGGCCCTGCTGGAGAAGGCGGGACTGCGGGCGGCCTCATTGTCGTTGACGGGGGACGCCTCGGCGCTGCCGCCGGAGTTGAAGCCCTTGATCCAAGAGACCCGTTCGCCGTGAGACGCCGGATGGAATACGGTTTCCTGCCCTTCGCCCTACTGGGTGGAGTGCTGCTGCTCTACCTGGCGGCGCCGCTGCTCTGCCTCTTGTTCCAGGTGGACTGGCGGGGCGTGAGCGCGGCCCTCGGCGACGCGCGCGCTCTGCGTGCCATCCGGGTCTCGCTTCTCACTTCCACCGTCTCCACGGCGGCCATGACCTTGCTGGGCGTGCCTCTGGGCTACGTGCTGGCGCGCGCCCGCTTCCGCGGCCGCCGCTTCCTCGCCGCCTTGGTCTTTGTGCCCATGGTGCTGCCGCCCTTGGTGGGAGGAATCCTGCTGCTGCTTCTCTTTGGTCCGTACGGGCTGGCGGGAGCGCGCTTCGAGGCCCGCGGCATCGCCCTGGTGAACTCCCTGAAGGGTATCGTGCTGGCCCAGGTGTTCGTGGCCGCGCCCTATGTGGTGATCGCCGCCATGTCGGCCTTCGAGGCCGTGGACGAGCAACTGGAGCAGGCCGCCGCGACTCTGGGCGACTCCCGCTGGCGCACCTTCCGCCGCGTCTCCCTGCCCCTGGCCTGGCCGGGCATCGCCGCCGGCGTTACCCTGGCCTGGGTGCGCACCCTGGGCGAGTTCGGCGCCACCCTGGTTGTCGCCTACCATCCCAACACCGTCCCCGTCTTTCTGTGGGTGCAGTTGACGGGCGAGGGTCTGTCGGCGGCGCTGCCCCTGGCTCTGTTCCTGATGGCGCTGGCCGCCGTCGCCATGGCCGCGATCTTCCTCCTGGGCCGGCTGCCGCTGCCGGGGACACGGCCGGGGCGGGAGCCGCTGCGCATCCCATGAACCCTGGTGGCGAAGCGGCGCTCCTGGTTCGTGTGCGGAAGCAGTTCGCTTCCGGCGGCAGACGCGGTTTTCAGTTGGACGTCGACCTGGCCCTGCCTCCGGGCATCACCATCCTGTTCGGGCCCTCGGGCTCGGGCAAGACCACGCTGCTGGAGTGCGTCGCCGGGCTGCGCCGGCCGGAAGCGGGACGCATCGCCGCCAACGGCCTCACCCTCTTCGATTCCAACCAGGGGATCGACCTGCCGGCCGCGCGGCGCGCCATGGGATACCTGTTCCAGGAGCTGGCCCTGTTCCCCCATCTGACCGCCCAGGAGAACATCGAGTACGGCCTGGGGAGGCTGGCGCCCGCCGCGCGCCGCCAGCGCAGCCGCGCTCTGGCCGAATCACTCCACATCGCGCACCTGCTGGAGCGCTATCCCCGCGAGATCTCGGGCGGGGAGCGTCAGCGCGTGGCCCTGGCGCGCGCCCTGGTCATCCAGCCGCAGGTCCTGCTGCTCGACGAGCCCCTCTCCGGGCTCGATGCCGCCGTCCGCTCCAAGATCATTGAAGACCTGCGAGCCTGGAATGCGGCGCAGCGCATCCCCATCGTGTATGTCACCCATGCCCGCGACGAGGTCCACGCCCTGGGAGAGCGGGTGGTCGTGCTCGAAGAGGGCAGGGTCCTTGCCCAGGGCACTCCGCAGGAGGTCCTGGAGGCCCCGCGCCACGAGGCCATCGCCCAGCTCGCCGGCTTCGAGAACCTCTTCGACGCCACCGTCCGCGCGCTGCATCCGGCGCAGGGAACCATGACCTGTCGCCTGCAGGGGAGCGAGGTGGACCTGGAGGTGCCGCTGATGCGCGTGGAAGCCGGGGCCCGGGCGCGCATCGCGGTGCGGGCGGGCGACATCCTGCTCGCCACCGTCCCGCCCGCCCACCTGAGCGCACGCAATGTGCTCGCCGGGACCCTGGCCTCGATCCAGCAGATGGGCGTCACCGTCGTGGCCAAGGTGGATTGCGGGGTCCGCGTGGAGGTTCACCTGACTCCCGGCGCGCGCGCGGCCCTGGAGCTACGGCCTGGCCTGGCGGTCTGGCTGGTGCTGAAGACACACTCCTGCCACTTGGCGGGCTGAGCCCTTCGGGCGGGAAGTGGAGTGGCGGGCCGAAGGTTCTTCGGCCCGCCGGGTCGGGCTGTCCTACTTGTGAGTGGGCGCGTGCTGCTCCAGGGCAGCCAGGAACTGCTTGCCTCCGTCGGTGGGCATCACCGCACCCTCGCGCACGATCTCCTTCGCGCTGATCTTCTTGTCGTAGAGGCGCTGGTTGGCGTCTCCATCCTGATGCAGGGTGGCGCCGTCCAGCGAGACTCCCGCGAACAGGCCGCTGGATCGCGAGTAGGTCACCAGGTCCGCCCCGCCCACGCTGCTGGCCGTGCTCTGGGCGCTGCTGGGACCCGCGGTGGCGCTGGCGTCCGCCCCCACCTTGGTCTTGTCCTGCAGGATGGCGTTCACACCCTTGTCGTCCATCACCAGCAGGACGAAGTCGGTGGAGGAGCCGCCCACCTGCAGTCCGACGCTGGCCCCGCCGATGCTGTACATGGCGGGCGCCGACCACTTGCCGTTGAAGTTGGCGCCGCTGCGGCAGCTCAGGGCCCCGCGGCCGCCGCTGCCGCCCACGATCAAGCCGCCCTTCTTCACGTTGGGGAGCACCAGGATGCAGCGGGCGCTATGCAGCAGGTCGGGCGAGATCTTGGGCGCCACGTCCTGCAGCACGGTGGCGGCATTCCTAATGGTTTCTTCGTCCTTTTCCTTGCTGGCGCCCCAGGCAGGGAGAGCGATCAGGACCACCAGCACGGACATGAGGAACCAGGGGAAAGCTCGTCTCATGACATCCTCCTTAGACACCAGTCATCCTAGTCTCGGGGCGCAAGCGGCGCAACCCGAAAGGCGTAATCCCGCTGGGAAGGGCTAGCGCGCCCGCGCCAGCACCACGGTGACGTCGTCGGGCTGCTCCTGTGACCCGATCCAGTCCTCGACCGCCGCCAGCACCGCATCGCTGATCTCGGCCAGCGGCAGGCTGCGGTTCTCGCGCACGATTTCGATCAGCCGCTCTTCGCCGAATTCCCCGAAATCGTTCTCCGGCTCGGTGACGCCATCGCTGTAGGCCAGGAAGATGTCGCCGGGATGCAGCTCCATGCTGGCTTCCTGGTGGGAGATGTTGTCGAACAGCCCGATCACCAGCCCGGCGGCGCGGTCCAGGCGGCGCACGGCGCCGTCGGCGCCGATCACCAGCGGCGGCAGGTGTCCCGCGTTGGAGTAGGTGAGCCGCCGCACCTGGCTGTCGTACAGCCCCAGAAACAGGGTGGCGTACTTCTCCGCCGGAGTGCTGTGGTAGAGATGGCGGTTGAGCAGCCAGAGCACGCTGGCGGGCGACTGGATGCCGTTGCTGGAGACCAGCGGCGTCCCACCCTGGCCGGCGCGCGCCGCCGACAGCGCCGCCTTGCCCGCCACCGCCATCTCCGCGGGCTCCGGCATGCGCCCGAACTCGTAGGCGCGCACCGCCGAGTGGATGGTGGCCATCAGCAGCGCCGCCGAGATGCCTTTACCGCTGATGTCGCCCACCGCGATGGCCATCTTGCCGCTGCCCAGCGCCAGAAAGTCGTAGTAGTCGCCGCTCACCACCCGCGCCGGCCGGCACACGCCGTGCACCTCCAGCGACTCCAGGTGCGTGGCTTGCGCGGGGAAGAGCTGCGCCTGCACCTCCTGGGCGATGGCCAGTTCGTTCTGCAGGCGCTCCTTCTCGCGCTGCTCGGCCAGCAGTTGCTCCAGCGATTCCGCCATGGAGTTGAAGGAGGTCTCGAGCGCGGCCAGTTGGTCGCGGGAGCGCACCTGGATGCGGTGCTTCAGGTCGCCGCGGTTGATGTGCTGGGTGGCCTTGTAAAGCTCCGCCACCGATCGCGTCATGGTGCGGGTCAGGCCCAGCCCGATCAGGAGCGCGAACAGCTCGATGATGCCGAAGCCGATGGCCAGCCCGATCAGCGCGTACACCATCGCATCAGCTAACTTCCCCAGGCTGCCCGAATAACCCGAAAACAGGCGCAGGTAGAGCGCCGAGGCGCGGCTGTCCACCAGAACCAGGGTGAGGGTGGGCGTGCCGCTCTGCCATTCCGTGGTGCCCAACACGCTGCCCAGATCTAGTTGGCTGTCCAAGCGAAAGATCGGCGCGGGGACGCTGCCAAAACGGACCGCACCCCCATGCTCGGCGCTGCCCGGTTGACCGAACTCGATCTCTTCGCTCCCCGCCTGGATGCGCACCGGGGACCTGCGCCGGCTTTCCGGGGGTGGGGACGTGGTGGTGGGCCCGCGGACCACGGCGCTACTGGGAGCGTAGAGTGTGATCTCGCCGAAGTTGCCGATGATCTTTTCGAGCGAACTCTTCTGCAGGGGCAGGTCAGCGATCACGGTGAGCGCCGCGCCGTTCGCGGGAACCACCGTCAGGGCGCGCAGGTGCAGGCTGCGGTCCGCATCGACGGTCAACCCGGTGAAGTGCTCCTTGGCCCACTCCGGCAAGGTGGTTGGCGTGGCCGGCCCCGAAGCCGCGGGCCAGGTGGCCGCCTGCCCGCGGTACCACGCAGTCATCCGCAGGCCGGGGAAGCGCTCCTGCAGAGGTTGCTGTCCAGCCAGCGCCGAGGTGGTGGCCAGGGACAGGGGACGGTCATGGGTCAGCTCCGCCGCGACCTCGCTGGCCACGGTGCTGTTCAACATGTCCAGCCGGTGCACGCCGGCCTGCAGGTCGGCGTTGATGACGTACGCGGAGAACTGATTGGTGAACAGGTATCCCGCCAGCAGCGCCATCAGCACCACCAGCGCCACCGGGATCACGCCGATAAAGACGTAGGTGACGATGAGGCGGTTGCGCAGGCTCCAGAGCAGGCGGCGCCGCATCCAGCCCAGCAGCAGCAGCAGCGCCAGTGCGCCCAGCAGGACGTTCAGCACCGTCACCCAGGAGCGCAGCCCGGTGTGGACGGGGCTGGAGGGGATCAGCAGCAGCAGCTTCCACAGCACGTAGAGGAACAGGTCCAGCACCAGCAGGTAGAGGGTGAAGCGCCCCAGCCCGCTCTGCGGGATCCGTCCCGCCAGCCTGCGTCGCAACCATCGGTAGGAAGTGGAGGCCATCGAAGACTGCGCCTGTTCCTCTCGATTATAGATTGCCGACGGGCCCTCGCCGGCCGCGCCTGCCGGCGCAGAGGATGCTTCCCGGGACCCCGTGGCTCAAGGGGATTGTAAGGGCAGTCTGGGAAGCTTCTGTGAAAGAAGGGCGGGCGCTACAGCCCGAAAAGCTCGCGCAGGCGCTTGGTCTGGGCCCGGCTCACCGGAATCTCGGCCTGCTTCTTGTCGTCCATGCGAAGCTGGTAGGAACTCTTGAACCAGGGCACCACTTCCTTGATGCGGTTGATGTTGACCAGGTAAGAGCGGTGCACCCGCCAGAACAGGTTGGGATCCAGGCTCTCCAGCAGCTCCTCCAGGGTGCGGCAGTTGGACTGGCCCTCCACCGCGGTGGTGGCCACGGTGATCACGCCGTCCTCGATGGAGGCGTAGCAAATGTCCTTCTGATCCACCAGGAAGAGCCTCCCGCCGAACTTGAGCACGATCTTGGAGGCGGCGGGATTCTGCGCCTCCAGCATCTTGACCAGGGTCTCCAGCTTCTCGGCGGGAGCCAGGTCGCTGCTCAACTTCTTCCGTACCCGCTGCACCGACTGCGCCACCCGCTTCTTGTCGAAGGGCTTGAGCAGATAATCGACGGCGTTGACCTCGAAGGCCTTCACCGCGTACTGGTCGTAGGCGGTGGCGAAGACGATCTGGGGCAGCGGTACCTTCTTGTCCACCAGCCGCTTGATCACCCCGAAGCCGTCCAGCCCGGGCATCTGCACGTCCAGGAAGACCAGGTCGGGGGCGTGCTCGCGGATCAGGCTCACGGCCTCCACGCCGTTCTTGCCCTGCGCCACCACCTCGACGTCGCCCACCGACTTCAGCAGGTAGGCGAGCTCGTCCCGCGCCAGTTGCTCGTCGTCCACGATGACCGCGGATAGGGACATCCCTGTCTTCTCCTGGAATCGGTGTTAGGAGTATAGCGGCCGTGCTTCTGCGGTGCAACGCGCGGCCCCTCCGGATGAGGGGCCGCAAGGGGGGAGGGAACGGTGGGCCCGTCCCCTACGCCGGGGCCTTGGAGGGGCCCGCGCCCGACAGCGCCGCGCCGCAGTACGGGCAATAGACGTCGCCCGCGTGCACCGTGTGCTGGCAGCCCGGGCAGGTCGGAGTCAGCTTGCAGCTGCACTTGGGACAGAAGTTGAACCCGGCCTCCACCTTGGTGCCGCACTGCGGGCAGCTCACCTGCAGCGGCTGCCGCATGAAGAAGTACAGGATGAAGCCCAGGGCGTTGGGGATGAACATGACCACCACCGTCCACAAGGCGCGGCTCATGCCGCGGCGGCCGGCGTCCACGTTCACGTAGCCGACGAACAGGAAGTAGACGAAGATGATGATCCCCGTCACCCCTCCCAGCCACAGCCGCACTCCCGGCGGCGGCGGGTCGTGATGATGCGGCACTATGTGGTGGAAGAGAAACTGCATGCACAGGAACGCCACCACGGCCAGCGTCCATGCCCACCAGGGAATGATCTTGACCTCGTTGCTCAAGCTGGTCTTCTGTCCATTCATCGCAAATTCTCCTCGAACCCCGATGCCGATCTCACTTGACCCGGCGCGGCGGCAGCGCATGCCCCGCTTGGCGGGCCCATCTTGACCGCTGTCCCAGCAACACCGCGATGACCATGGCCGGCAGGAACCAGGCGCCCACGAACACGAACTGCCAAACCCCGTTGGGCAAACTCAGCTTCTCGCCCAGCCAGGCGAAGCCGCTCCACAGCAAGGGCAGCGTGACCATCCCCACCACTGTGGTCAGCACGCCGGAGGCCCACAACAGCAGCGAGCGGCTCCGGGCCTCGTCCAGCTCCTGCGCCCGCATTCGCACCTGCAGGCGGGTGGCGCGCACCATGCCGGGATCGGCGTTCACTGCCATCCAGCGCAGCGTCTCCAGGGCGTGGCGGGTGCCGGCCTCGGCCCGGGAACAATCGGAGCAATCCTCCAGGTGCTGGCGGAGCCAGGCCTGCTCCGCCGCGGAGATGCCCTCCACGCGGGCGGCATCCATCAGGTGGCGAGCGCGTGCATGCACGTCCTGGGTCATGCCCGGCCTCCTTGCAGGGCCTGGCGGATCGCCTCCAGGCCGCGATACAGTCGCGACTTCACCGTGGACACCGGCGCGTCCACCACGTCCGCGATCTCCTCCAGCTTCAAGTCTTCCTGGAAGCGCAGCATCAGCACCTCGCGATAGACCGCGGGCACCTGAGCAATGGCCACTTGCACCCGCGCTTCCTGCTCCCGCCCTGCCAGCGCCTCGTAGGCCGAGGGTTCCTCGGCCGCAGGCTCGAAGGGCGCCGTGCCCTCTTCGGGGTCGCGCAGCGCGTCCAGGCTGGCTGCCGACTTGCGCCGCAGGCTGTCGATCAGCAGGTGGCGCGCGATGGCGAACAGCCAGGTCTCGAACTTGGACTTGCCGTCGTACTGCCGGCCGCGCTCCAGCACCCGCACCCAGGTTTCCTGGAAGAGGTCTTCGGCGGCGGTACGGTTGCCGGTGAGGTACACCAGATAGCGGAAGAGCCGGTGTTGGTACTGCTCGATGAGCCGGTCCAGCACCTCCGGATCGCGGTGCCGGAGTCCGCGCGCGATTTCCGTGGCTTCGTCCTGCATCCAGGTGACCGCGTAATAGGCTGCGAGGCTCATCCTAGCCTCCTATACGCAGGAGGCTGAAAAAAAGACGCACGCCTGCGGCCGCGCTCAGGCCACGTTCTCCAGCGCCAGCGCCATGCCCATGCCGCCGGAGACGCACAGGGTGGCGGCGCCGTGGTGGGCCTTGCGGCGCAGCATCTCGTGCAGCAGGGTGACCACGATGCGCGCCCCGGTGCAGCCGATGGGATGTCCCAGGGCGATGGCCCCGCCGTTCACGTTCAGCTTGTCGTGGTCGAAGTGCAGTTCGCGGTCGCAGGCCAGCACCTGGGCGGCGAAGGCCTCGTTGAGCTCGATGAGGTCGAAGTCGGCGACCGCCAGGTCACACTTCTCGCGCAGCTTGTGCATGGCGGGCACCGGGCCGATGCCCATGGTGCGGGGATCGCAGCCGGCACTGGCGAAGTCCAGCACCCGCGCCAGCGGCTTCAGGTGGTGCTTCTTCACCAGGGTCTCGCCCGCCAGCACCACCGCGGCGGCGCCGTCGGTGATGCCGGAGGAGTTGCCGGCGGTGACGGTGCCGGTCTTGGAGAAGGCGGGCGGCAGCTTGGCCATCTTCTCCAGGGTCGCCCCCAGGAAGGGATGCTCGTCGCGCTCGACTACGGTGGCGCCCTTCTTGCCCTCCAGCGTCACCGGAACGATCTCGTCCTTGAAGCGCCCGGATTCCATGGCCGCCTGGGCGCGCTGCTGCGAGCGCAGCGCGTAGCGGTCCTGCTCCTCGCGGCCGATCTTGTACTGCCCGGCCAGGATCTCGGCGGTTTCGCCCATCACCATCTTGGCCATGGGGCAGAAGAAGCCGTCGCGGTACATGCCGTCCACCAGTTCCTGGTGGCCGAGACGAAGACCCCAGCGCGCGCCGTCCAGGTAGTAGGGCAGGCGCGACATGGATTCGGCGCCGCCCGCCAGCACGCACTCCAGGTTGCCCAGCGCGATCTCCTGCGCGCCCAGGGTGATGCATTTCATCCCCGAGGCGCAGGCCTGGTTGACGGTGTAGGCGGGGACCTCGGCGGGCACGCCGCTGCGGATGGAGACTTGGCGCCCGGGATTGGGTCCGCCGCCGGCCTGGCGGGCGTTGCCGAAGATGGTCTCCTGCACCTGCTCGGGGGCGAGGCCGGCGCGCTCGAGCGCAGCCTTGGCGGCGATCACGCCCAGATCCACCGCGGTGAGCGAGGCCAGCCCGCCCCCGAACTTGCCGATGGGCGTGCGCGCCGCCGAAAGGATGTAAACGTCCTGCATCAAGACCTCCGCAGAGCAGTCAGTCTAGCATCAGGGACGCGGTCGTCGGCCGAAACCAGTCGTTGGTCGTTCGTCGTTGGTCGTTGGCCGAACCCGACCATCTCGTTGCGCTCGGGCTCAAGAAGAAACGACCATAAGCCCTGAGGCAGCCGGGGCTTAGCGGTTGACCTGCAATTGACCGCGGGCGGATTGACCGCTGGGAGCGGCGGCGGGATAGTCGGCGGCATGGCAGACATGGTGCAGGGCGAAGTCCTATTGGCCGCTCGAGCTCGGGCCACCGCCCGCCGGGCCGCGCTTCCACTCGCCGTTCTCCCGTTGAACCTGGTGGACCGGCTCTACGTGGGCTACTTCCTCGGCCTCGGAGTCCTGATCTTCGCCCTGCACCAGCGCGTACCGGCATGGCCGGCGTTTCTGGAGGTGCATGCCGTGTGCCTGGCGGCGGTGCTGGCGCTGGGCGCCGGCGCCCGCCGCAACCGCGTCTGGAACTTCCTGCATGACTGGTACCCGCTGCTGGCGTTCATCGTCTGCTTCGAGGAGGTGGCGCGGCTCTCGTTCCTGCTGGTGGATGGCTGGCAGGACGCCGGGCTGCTGGCGCTGGAGGCACGGCTGTTCGCGATCCCACCCACGCTGTGGCTGCGGCAGTTCGCCTCGCCGCTCTTCACCGAAATGATGGAGCTGGGATACTTCTCCTACTTCGGGCTGCTGATGATCGTGGGCGGGGTGCTCTACGGGCGTGCGGACCGGCGCCCGTTCCGCCAGGTGATGACCGCCAGCGTGCTCAGCTACTTCTTCTGCTATGCGGTGTTCCTGCTGTTTCCCACCGAAGGCCCGGCGCACACGCTGAGGCATGGCGCGGCTCTGCCCGGCGGGCCCTTCCACTGGGCGGTGCTC
>DASPRL010000133.1 GCA_035624475.1 Terriglobales bacterium | reverse complement strand
AGAGCAGGGCCGCACCGAAGGCCACGCTCAGTCCCAGGAGGGCGCCGAAGAAGCGCAGCCAGGCCTGGCGGTCGATGTTGGCGAAGGCGGATTGCAGGGCGGCGCGCATGGGCGAGAATGAGAGAGCGGCGCTAGCCGCAGCCTAGCACCGGCGGCGCGCCGGGGGCAATCGCAGGTCAGTCTTCTTCGCCAGTGCCCGCGCGGGCGGCGCGGCGCCGGCGATAGCGCCAGTACAGGAGGACGAGCACCACCGCCGCAGCCACGAAGAGGCCCGTGTTCACCCGCTTCATGATGCGCAGCAGGTCGTCCCACTCGCTGCCGAAGAGATAGCCGACCAGGGAGACGACGGTGACCCACAGCGTGGCGCCCAGGAAGTTGAAGAGGGCGAAGGAGCGCCAGGGCATGCGCAGCACTCCCGCCATGGGCCCGGCGATGATGCGCATGCCCACGATGAAGCGGGCGAAGAAGATGGTGTGCGAGCCGTAGCGGGCGAAGAGGCGCTCGCCGCGCTCCAGCGTCTTCTGGCGGATGTGGAAGATGTGCTGGTAGCGCTCCAGCATGGGGCGGCCGCCGCGGTAGCCGATCCAGTAGCCGATGTTGTCGCCCAGAGTGGCCGCCAGGACGCCCACCAGGATGATGTAGGGCAGGTGCAAGCGGCGCTCGGAGTAGGCCAGGAAGCTGGCGAACAGCAGGATGGTCTCGCCGGGGACGGGCACGCCGGCGTTCTCCAGCAACAGGGCGATGGCCACCGTCCAGTAGCCGAAGTGGTTGAAGAAGTGCCGCAGGATATGGAAAAGGCGCTCGCCCATGCCGGCTTCCCCTACGCAGGTGGGGGCGGGGCTAGTTTATCCGACCCGGGAAAGAGGCGCGGGAGTTTCCCCGGAGGGCGCGGCCAGGAAGTCGGCGATGACGCGGTTGAACTCCTCCGGGACCTCCTCGTAGGGCAGATGGCCGACGCCGGACAGCACCACCAGGCGGGCACGCTGGAAGCAGGCGCGCAGGCGCTCGGCCGAGCGCAGGGAGACGGCGCGGTCGCGGTCGCCCCAGAGCAGCAAGGCCGGGAGGCTGCGCAGGCGGGGCAACTCGCGCTCCAGTTCGGCCAGGTCGGCGGACCAGGCATCGAGGATGGCGTAGACGTAGTCGGCGGTGTGCGGCAGCCGCGCGGCCGCGTGATAGCCCGCGAGCGTTCCCGGGGCGAGGCGGGAGATGCTGCCGTAGAGGCGGCGCAGCACGAAGTCGTTCAACACCGCCAGCCGCGGGCCCAGGCGGCGCAGGCAGAAGCGTCCCAGCGGCGTGCGTAGGAAGGGCACCAGGGGATTCTTGATCGGGGACCAGGGATTCACGGGCGCGACCAGCAGCAGGCGGCGCACCCGGGGGGCGCCGCGCTCGGCGGCCAGCGCGGCCAGACGCAGGGCCACGGCGCCGCCGTGGGAGGTGCCCAGCACGTCGGCCTGCCCGATCCCCAGCTCGTCCAGGAAACGCAGCACGCGCTGGGCGGAGGCGCGCAGGCCGTAGTCCAGCGCCGGCCGGTCGGAGAACCCCATGCCCAGCAGGTCGGGAGCGTAGAGGGTGGCAAGCTTGCCCAGGGCCGCGAAATTGAAGCGCCAGGAGAAGGAGTAGCCGAGCAGGCCGTGGAGCAGCAGCAGGGGCGGCCCCGCGCCGGCGCGCAGGTAGCGGAGGCGGTGGCCGTCGAGCGTGGCCCAGCACTCTTCCGTCCCTGCCACTTTGGGGGGCGCGACTTTTGCGGGCGGGCTCACGCGGGCGGGCAACCGAAGGACCGGCTCCTGACTTCTTATGGAGTAGCTATCGCCTCTGTCGCTTCTTGGCGGGGAGGGCTTCGGCCTTCCCCGCGTTTTGCGAGGGCGGCTAATCGTCCTCGACCCAGCGGCAGCGGATCTCGCCGCGGCGCAGCTCCGCCAGGATCTTCTCGGTGATGCGCTCCAACTCGGCGATGGGATGCTGCTCGCCTTCGTAGTAGACGGCGGGCGGGTTGGCCAGGGGCTCGGCCCAGACCTCGAAGGCGCCGCCCCCGGTCGAGATCTCCAGGTAATCTCCCTCTTTCAGCCGCTTGCGCAGGATGTCGAGACTCAGGTCTTCCGCCACGGCTTCCCTTCTCCGCATGGAAATCTGGACGACCCTCGAATTCTAGAGGCCGGGCGAGGATTCGTCCATCCTCGCCCAAGCGACCTTGTCATCGTCCCGCCCTGAAGGCCACAGCCCGGCCGCTTCCCTCGGTCGGGGGGATACAGAAAATCACATATGCCTACGAAAAACCGTAGCCGGACAAAGCGAAAGCCACTATAATGCTCTATCTTACGGAACCACAATGGGTTAGAGAGAAGGCCATGGGCAACACGGTGGCACACGATTTGCATCCCACGGGGAAGCCGCCCGCGTCCGCAGCGCGCGGTGGGGTGCGTGTGCCCGGGCCCATGACCAAGGACCTGCAAGTCCGCTTTGTCGCCATCCTGCTGGCTGTGCTCACCCTGGGCGCGGTCATTTGCGCCGTCCTGAACTATCGCAAAGAGGTGGAGTGGGGCAACCGCGTTCCCACCGACGGAGTGTGGTGGGTGGAGCACGAGCACTGGCTGCGGGCGGAGCGGGTGGCCCCCGGAGGTCCGGCGGACCGCGCCGGCATCAAGAGCGGGGACGTGCTCAATGCCATCAACAACCGCACCGTCAACACCAGCGGGGCCCTGACGCGGGAGATGTACAAGGGCGGGGCGTGGCGGAGCGCGACCTACTCGGTCCGCCGCAACGACGTTCCCCTGGACGTGCCGGTGATCCTGGAGCCGGCGGATAACTCCCTCAACCTGGGCCTGCGGCTGATCGCTCTCACCTACCTGGGCATCGGCTTGTACGTGCTGCTGCGGCGCTGGACCGCGCCCAAGTCCACCCACTTCTACGTCTTCTGCCTGGTCTCGTTTGCGTTCTACTCCTTCCACTATGTCGGCAACTTCAGCACCTTCGACTGGGCCATCTACTGGTGCAACGTGGCGGCCTGGCTGCTGCAGCCGGCGCTGTTTCTGCACTTCGCCCTGACCTTCCCGGAGCCGCGGGAGCTGCTGCGGCGGCGGCCCTGGCTGGTAGGAGCCGTGTATCTGCCGGGAGCGGGGTTGCTGGCGCTGCACATCGCGGTGCTGCGCCAACTGCAGGCCAGCGAACTGCTGCGCTGGAACCTGGACCGGGTGGAGATGGTCTACCTGGTGCTGCTGTTCACGGTGTCGGCGGCGGCGCTGTGGCGGCGCTACCGCCGCGCCCAGACCCCGGTGCTGCGGCAGCAGATGAAGTGGGTGACGCGCGGCACCATCCTGGCCATCACCCCCTTCACGCTCTTCTACGTGATCCCCTACCTGGGAGGAGCGCTGCCCACCACCGCCATGAAGGTCTCGGCCTTCTCCCTGGTCTTCCTGCCGCTGACCTTCGGCTACGCCATCGTGCGCTACCGGCTGATGGACGTGGACATCATCTTCAAGCGGGGCGTGGTGTACACGCTGGCGGCGGCGGCCATCATCGGACTCTACTACGGCTCCGTGGCGGTGGTGGCGGAGCTCATCCACATCAACCTGCCCAGCACCGGGCCGCTGGGTCTGATCGTGGCGGTGATCGCGACCGCCCTGCTCTTCGACCCGGTCAAGAACTACACCCAGCAGCGGCTGGACCGGGTCTTCTACAAGAAGCGCTACGACTACCGGAGCACGCTGATCGCCTTCGGCCGGGACCTGAGTTCGGAGACCGACCTGGACCAGATGCTGAGCTCGGTGATGGAGCGGCTGGCGCGCACCCTGCTGGTGGACCGCATGGCCATCTTCCTGGCGGACGCGGAGCACCCCGAGCGCTTCACCCTGGCCAAGTCGTACGGCATCTCCTTCGGGGGCGAGCTGGACCTGAGCTTCCTGACCCGGGCGGGGCACGATGCCGAGAGCCGGCACCTGTTCTTCGACAACACCCAGCAGGCCATGCTGGACAGCCCGGGTGCGCGGCAGACCATCGCCCGCCTGGACCTGAACTACTACATCCCCTGCACCATCCAGGATCGCATCATCGCGGTGGTGGGGCTGGGCAAGACCATGGAAGGCGACTTCCTCTCCAGCGAGGACGTGGAATTGCTGGAGGCGCTGGCCGGCTACGTGGGTATCGCGGTGCAGAACGGCCGCCTCTATGCCTCGCTGGAGCAGAAGGTGACGGAGTACGAGCGCCTGAAGGACTTCAACGAGAACATCGTGGAGTCCATCAGCGTTGGGGTGCTGGCGGTGGACCTGGCCGACCGCATCGAGTTCTGGAACTCGCAGATGGAGGTGATGTACGCGCTGCCGCGCGCGCAGGCGCTGGGGCAGCCGCTGAGCGCGGTCTTCCCCGCCGCCTTCGTGGAGGAGTTCTACCGGGTGCGGCCCACGGCGGGCATCCACAACCTGTACAAGTTCCGGCTGGAGACCTCGGCGGGGGACACCCGCATCACCAACCTGGCCATCGCGCCCCTGGTGACCAAGAAGTTCCAGGTGGTGGGGCGGCTGATCATCGTGGACGACATCACCGAGCGCATCGAGTTGGAGTCGCAACTGACGCAGGCGGAGAAGATGTCGTCCATCGGGCTGCTGGCGGCGGGGGTGGCGCACGAGGTCAACACCCCGCTAGCGGTCATCTCCTCCTACGCCCAGATGCTCTCCAAGCAGGTGCAGGACGACGAGAAGAAGTCGGCGCTGCTGGAGAAGATCACGCGCCAGACCTTCCGCGCCTCCGAGATCGTCAACAACCTGCTGAACTTCTCGCGCACCAGCGGCACCGAGTTCGGGTCGGTCGGCCTCAACAAGATCATCCGCGACACCCTGACCCTGCTGGAGCACCAGTTGAAGACGGCGCGCATCAAGGTGCAGGACGAGCTGGCGGCGGAGGAGCCCGTCATCCACGGCAACGCCGGCAAGCTGCAGCAGGTCTTCCTCAACCTCTTCCTGAACGCGCGCGACGCCATGCCGGAAGGGGGGACGCTGACGGTGTCGACCGCCAACGGCTCCAGCGTGCAGGTGCTGGTGGCCGACACCGGCGTGGGCATCGCCCAGGAGCACATCCACCGCATCTACGACCCGTTCTTCACCACCAAGAACGGGACCCAGGGGGGCCAGCCCCGCGGCACCGGGCTGGGCCTGGCCGTCACCTACGGCATCATCCAGGAGCACGCCGGCAAGATCCGGGTGGAGAGCCAGCCCGGCGAAGGCACCCGGTTTTACCTGCAGTTCCCCATGACGCGAAAGGCGGTCCATGTCTGAAGCAGCCGTACTCACGCAACGAGGGGGCGCGGAAGGAGCGCCCGTCCCCGGAACCATCCTGATCGTGGACGACGAAGCCGCCATCCGCGAATCCCTGGAAACCCTGCTGCAGATGGAGGGCTTCGAGGTGGAGTCGGCGGGCAGCGGCGAGGAGGGACTGGCGCGGCTGGCCAACCGCCCCTTCGATCTGATGCTGCTGGACTTCGCCCTGCCCGACCGCAACGGCCTGGAGGTGCTGCAGGAGTTGCGGCAGCGCGACTCCCAGCTCGCGGTCATCATGATCACCGCCTACGGCACGGTGGAGAACGCGGTGCGGGCCATGCAGAGCGGGGCCGTCAACTTCATCCAGAAGCCCTGGGACAACGAGAAGCTGCTGGCCGACGTGCGCGCGGCGGTGGCTCGGCACCGGGCGGAAGAAGAGAACGTCCAGCTCAAGCGCGCCCTGAAACAGCGCTACAACTTCGAAAACATCGTGGGCAAGAGCGACGCCATGCTGAAGATCCTCGACCTGATTGCGCAGGTCGCCCCCAGTCGCTCCACCGTCCTGCTTCAAGGCGAGAGTGGTACGGGCAAGGAACTCATTGCCAAAGCCATCCACCTCAACTCGCCACGCCGCGACCATGCCTTCGTCCCGGTCAACGCCGGTTCCATGCCTCCGGACCTACTGGAGTCCACCCTTTTCGGGCACGTCAAGGGTGCATTCACCAGCGCCATTGCCTCCAAGAAGGGGCTGTTCGAGGTGGCCGACCGTGGGACCCTGTTCCTGGATGAAATCGGTACCATGGGTTTGGACACCCAGAGCAAGATCCTCCGCGTGCTGCAGGATCGCCGTTTCATGCACCTAGGCGGCGTGCACGAAATCCAGGTCGACGTGCGCATCATTGCCGCCACCAACGTAGACCTGAAGCAACTGGTCCGGGACGGTAAGTTTCGCGAAGACCTGTTCTACCGCCTCCACGTGATCACCATTGACTTGCCGGCGCTGCGCCAGCGCAAGGAAGACATCCCGCTGTTGGCCGAGCACTTCCTCAACAAGTACTGCGAGGAAAATGGGAGGCCGCCGCTGCGCATCACGCCCGAAGCCCTCCGGCCCTTGTTGGGCTACTCCTGGCCGGGCAACGTACGGGAACTGGAGAACGTCATCGAACGTGCGGTCGTGCTCTCCGGGGGATCTGAAGTCGGAGCTGACCTGTTGCCCGATCCCATCGCCGGTCGGGGATCCACATTCCCCTTGCTCGAGCACCGTCCCGACGCCTCCCTCTTCGATATCCTCGAAGGCTGCGAGCGCCGCATCATCATCGACATGCTGGAAAAGTGCGGCTGGAACCAGACCGAGGCTGCGGAACGCTTCCGCGTTCCGTTGTCTACCCTCAACCAGAAGATCAAGCGCCTGAATATCGAGATCCGGAAGAAAAATCGGGAGTAGATCGCAGCCCGCAGTCCGCCGGGCTGGTTCTTAAGAAGGCACGGACGCAGGTCCATGCCACCTGCGGCGTAGGCTGAAGCCCGCTCTGTTATAGTTTCGACAGGCACCACGGAGCGAGCTATGGCGACAGGCGACTTCCTGAGCGACATCGAACTCATCTCCCCTTCGGAGTTTGTCAAGAAAAAGATTCAGTCTGTACAAGAGTATTCCCTGCTCGCTTTCCACTCGCTGCTTAACCTGTTCCGCGGACCGCGCTACCTTGCGGACATGACTCAGCAGGCCGACTTGATCGGCTTTGGCTCTTTGCCCATCGTGCTGGCGGCCGTGTTCTTCACCGGAGCCGCCGTCGCGCTCAACAGCGCCACCACGCTCAGCCGCTTCGGCGCAACTAGCGTGATCGGCCAGCTCGTCTCCATCAGCATCGTGCGGGAACTCGGCCCCGTGCTCGCCGGACTGGTCGTGGCCGGGCGGAACTCATCCGGCATGGCGAGCGAACTGGGCTCGATGATCGTTACTGAGCAAATCGACGCCATGCGCGCTCTGGGCACCGATCCCATGAAGAAGCTGGTGACGCCGCGGGTG
The DNA here is from genome assembly GCA_035624475.1 of Terriglobales bacterium. Lineage (NCBI taxonomy): Bacteria > Pseudomonadati > Acidobacteriota > Terriglobia > Terriglobales > Terriglobales bacterium. The sequence continues at coordinate 744 of DASPRL010000133.1, read as the reverse complement.
ATTGCCACCATCGTCATGATGTTTTTTCTGACGATTCTCGGCGACCTGCTGGGGTTGACCGGAGGCAGCGTGGTGGCCAGCCTGCTCCTGCACATGGATGCGCACGCCTACTGGAGCAGCGCCTGGCAGACCCTGCAATTTTCCGACGTCTTCATGGGCCTGGCCAAACCCCTGGTTTTCGGTTTTATCATCGCCACCATCGGTTGTTATTACGGATTGTCCACCAAGGGTGGGACTCAAGGCGTCGGTCGCGCCACCACCGAGGCGGTGGTGGCCGCAATGATCCTGATCATCGTCGTCGATGTTTTCGTGACCAGGTTCCTCATGGTGGTGTTGGGAAGCTGAGGGAAATCTCTCTTACTCATGTCGGCTCCGACTTTACCCCTCGAAGCTCCGACCGCCGCCACCCAGGATCCGGCGGAAGACGCGATCGTCTTTCGTGACGTGCACCTGGCGTTCGAGAACAACCTGGTGCTCGACGGCATTTCCTTCCGCTTGCAGCGTGGCGAGACCAAGGCCCTGTTTGGAGTGGCCGGGTCGGGCAAGAGCACGATCCTCAAGCTGGCTCTGGGACTGTTGAAGCCCGACAGCGGTGCCATCTATGCGCTGGGCGAGGAGGTGAGCGAGATGCGGGAGGAGGAGCTGTTCGCTCTGCGCCGCAAACTGGGGATCGTGTTCCAGGAGAGCGCCCTGTTCGACTCGCTGACCGTCCACGACAATGTGGCGTACCGGCTGATGGAAGAA
>DASPRL010000132.1 GCA_035624475.1 Terriglobales bacterium | reverse complement strand
AGACTCGGTCAGTCGTGAGAAGCTACGGGCAGCTCGAAGTCAAGAGACGTTTCAGCGCCGACTTAGGGCCTTGGCTGCAGGATGCAAATGACGAGTGGGCACGGAATCCAGAATCGTGCTACGTGACCGCAAACCATCCTGAGTTACACGGACGATAGCTGCTGTAATGCCATCACCACAACTTGCCCGACACCACGGCCGCGGTGCGCCTAGCCGATCCCCTGCTACACTGCTGTACCGACACGTATGAACCCAGACTCCCTGTGGCTAACCGATGCACTGCAACTGCTGACGTTCTTCATCTTCGGTCCAGTACTTGCTATTGCAATCGCGTACATGGCCTGGCGAGGAAGGCCGAAGAACTTCACGCATCAGCGGTACGGGGTGGTGTGCGTCGCGTCCTGCGTCACTGCGTCCCTGCTATTTGCATTTGCGAAGTGGCTGAACGCCGATGTCAGAACCGCCCAGTATTTCCTGCAATTAGCCTGCATGCTGCTTAGTGGCCTCTTATTTGGCGTGTTCATGGGGTGCGGATTCTCTCTACTCTTACGGTTGTGGCGTTGGCACAACGCAACACGATTAACCCACCACCCAGATCGATAATGGCTGTAAATCTGCTTGTCGTAAGCTAGGAGGCTCGTCGCGGCGCGCGCGCGCCCAGCTGATCCCCTGCTACACTGCTGTACCGACACCTATGGCGGTTCGAACCATCTTCAGCATGGCGGAAGAGTGCGCGCGCGGAGAGCGCGAGGGCTGGCGGGAGTTCGTGCGCGACTACGCCGGCATCGCGCGGCAACTGCTGGAGCTCTATTTCCCGGCGCTGGCGCCAGAGCTGGACATGCACGTGGCCGCGGTCTTCCAGCGCGCCCGCGCCAACGACTCCGCGTGGTTCCAGGGGCTGAAGTTCTCGAACGAGCGCGAGTTCGCCATGAGCTTTCGCGAACTGGTCTTCGCCTACGGGCGGGAAGAGGCCAAGGTGCCGGCGCCGGAGATCTCCATCGAGCAGTACGCGCAGGTGATCCAGGACCTCACGCTGATCGAGCGCGAATTGCTGTGGCTGTTCGTGAAGGGGTACACGGCGACACAGATCGCGCCCATCATGATGAACGCGGCGGCGACGGCGGAGGCGGTGAAGAAGATCGCCGACCAGCGGCTGGCGCAGATCCTGCCGGCGGCCACCAAGGACGCCTTCAACGTCTCGGCGCGGGTGCTGACCGAGGCGGCGGAGAAGTCGGCGGGCGAGCACTGCCTCTCGCTCAAGACCTTCAACAACCTCATCAACGGGCAGCTCACCTGGCGGGAGCGCGAATTGGCGGAAGAGCACATGCGCGCCTGCTTCAACTGCCTGGACCGGTTCACCTCCTTCCAGGAGATGATCCGCTACCGCAAGGACGCGGAGCCGCTGCCGGAGAGCGGGATCGAGGCCGTCCTGGCGGGGCTGGCGCTGCCGCCGGCCAAGAAAAAGGGCTTCTTCAGCAAGCTGCGAGCGCGCTGAAGCTGCAAGGGGAGCCGGATCAGATACTTGCCTATGGCGGGATTTCCATGCAACTTTCGAGGGAGAATGAGCGTCCATTCAATGTAGAATGCGTTTCGGAGGAACCATGCGACGCAAGTGGTACCTGCCGCTGGCCATGCTGGGGCTGGGCAGCCTGGGGGCGCTGGCCCTCAGCGATGCCGGCCGCCGCGCCTTCCGCCGGGTAGCTTCCCGGCTGGGCGCGCACCCGGATGAGGCGGCGGAGTGGGAAGAAGCGGCCGAGCGCGAGGTGGAGCGGCTGCAGTCGGCCGTCGACGAACTCGCGGAGAAGCTGCAGACGGCGCAATAATCGCCGCCGCCGCGGCCGCGCCGCAGTGTTTGTTTTCAGGGCGTCCCTGCGGGGACGCCCTTGGTGTTTCCCGCCTATTCCTTCGTGTCCTTCGCGTGACCTTCGTGCCCTTCGTGGTGAGGCTTGGAAAGCTCGACCACAACGGACACAAAGGCCTCACGAAGGAACACAAAGCAAGGCAAGTCTATTTTGCCGCGGTCTTGGCGGCGGGCTGGGGATAGGCGAAGCGGTAGATCTGGGAGTTGATCTCCTTGCGCAGGTCCAGCCAGATGCTCTCCGGCATGGCGGCGAAGATCTTGACCGCGTTGGGATCGAACTGGCGTCCCGACCACTTGATGATCTCGGTGCGGGCGGCGCCCACGGGCTGGGCGGCGCGGTAGGGGCGGTCGCTGGTGATGGCGTCCAGGGTGTCGGCGATGGCGAACAACCGCGCCCCCAGGGGGATCTGCTCGCCCTTCAGGCCGCGGGGATAGCCGGAGCCGTCCCACATCTCCTGGTGGGAGTAGACGATGTCGGCGGCCTCGGAGAGGAAGGGGATCTTGCGCAGCATCTGGTAGCCGCGGTAGCAATGCTCGCGCATGATGGCGACCTCCTCGGGGTTGAGGGCGCCGGGCTTGCGCAGGATGGCATCGGGGATGGCCATCTTGCCGATGTCGTGCAGGAAGGCGCCGCGGGCGATGACCCGGATCTTGTCGCCGGGCATGCCCATGGCGCGGGCGATGGCGATGGTGAAGGCGGTCACGCGCTTGGAATGGCCTTCGGTCTCGGCGTCCTTCAGGTCGAGGGCGTCGCCCAGGGCTTCCAGGGTGATGTCGTAGGAGCGCTCCAGGTCCATCATGGCCTGGCGCAACTGCTCGGTGCGGGCCGCCACCAGCGACTCCAGGTTGGACTGGTAGGCGCGGTTCTCCAGCTTGAGGCGGCGGTTCTCCAGGGCGCGGCGCACGGTGGCCAGCAACTGCTCGCGCTCGAAGGGCTTGAGCAGGTAGTCGTAGGCGCCGTTGCGGATGGCGGCCAGGGCGACGGAGATGTCGTGCACGGCGGTGACCATCACCACCGGCATGTCGGGATACTGCTCCTTGGTGCGCTCCAGCAGGCCGATGCCGTCCAGCTCCGCCATCATCAGGTCGGAGAGCATGAGCTCGAATTCCGCCCCACTTTCGAGGGTCTTGAGGGCGTCCATGCCGGAGGTAGCCTGGCGGCAGTTGTAGCCGGCGGAACTCAGCATGGAGGTGACGATCTCGCGGATAGCTTCTTCGTCGTCGACGACCAGGATCCGTTCGGCCGACATCGTGGCAGGGTCCTCCACCTTGTCAGGGGGGAACTCATTGTACACGCAGTTCCTTGAAAGACAATGCGGCCGGGGAAGAAGGGGGTGCCGGGCGGGCAAACCGTGATATACATTGGCGTTTGCTCGGGCGACGCCATGATACCGGCCGCTCTTACCGGGGCTAACCTCCAACAACTGGTAGCCGTGGGCTTCCTGGCGGAGGTGTCGGCCGTCCTGCTGAACCTGGCCGGCGGGCTGCTGGTCTACCGCACCTTCCGCCAGCGCTACCTGCTGACCTGGACCCTGGGGTGGCTGGCCTTCCTCTTCTCCCGCCTGGCGGCGGAGTCCTCCGAGGTGCTGCGGCCGCGGGCGGGCTGGACGGCCCTGGCGCACATCTTCTTTCTGGCCGCCCTGGTCCTGTTCGCGGTCACGCTCTTCCGCTACACCAACCATCGCCGCGGCCTGCTGCCCTACGGGGTGGTGGCGCTGGTGGCGCTGGATGTGGCCATCCTGCGGGCGGTGTGGTGGCCGCAGTCGCTCCCGCTGCTCTATCTGCTCTACGCGCTCTACTTCGTGATCGCGGCGGGCGCGGCCTTCGAATTGGCGCGCTTCAGCCTGGGACGCGGGGTGGTGGCGCCCTGGCTGCTGGCCTTGGCCTTGCTCGGCCTGCACATGCAGGAGGGCGGGGGAGCGGCCCGCGCCTGGGCCGTGCTCGACGTGGCCGTCGACCTGACGCTGGGGTTGAGCCTGCTGCTGATGGTGATGGACGACGCCCAGGGCCGGGCGCGGCGCCTGAATGCCGTCAACGCCATCGCCCGGGTGGTGGCCCAGGCGCAGGAGTTCCATCCCATGATGCACGCGGCGCTGAGCGAGCTGCGGCAATTGATGGGAGCGAGCGCGGCCTGGTTCCGCCTGCTGGAAGGCGACCAGTTGGTACTGGGCGAGCACGTGGGGCTGCCGGAGAGCTACCTGCGCGCCCGCCGGAGCATCCGCGCGGACCAGAGTTCCAGCGGGCGGGCGCTGCGCAGCGGCATGCCCGCCATGATCCGGGCGGCCGGAGCCGACCCGGAGACCCGGGAGCGGCTGCGCGCCGACGGCTTCGACCACGTCATCCTGCTGCCCGTGCAGGGCAAGGCCTCGGTGCTGGGCACGGTGCTGCTGGGCTTCGCCCAGCCTCACACCTACACCACCGACGAGATGCAGTTCCTGAGCGCCACCGCCAATCAGATCGGGATCGCGGGCGAGAACCTGCGGCTGTTCGACCAGATGCTGCGCTCGCGCCGCCAGTGGGTCAACACCTTCGACTCCATCAAGGACGCCATCTTCGTCCACACCCCGGAGTTCCGCATCCTGCGCGCCAACCGCGCCCTGCTCAAGCGACTGGGGTTGCACCACCACGAGGTGCTGGACCGGCTGTGCCAGGAGGTGCTGCCCCAGGCCGGCCCCTGGAACGGTTGCCCCTACTGCGGCGCGCCCGCCTCCAACCTGGGCGACGCGCCCGATCCCTGCTTCGGCGGCTTCTCCCTGACCTCAACCTCGTCCTACAGCGAGGGTGGGGACACGCTGGGCACGGTGCACGTCATCACCGACCTCAGCGAGCGGCACGCCGCCGAGGAGCGCTACCGGCAGTTGTTCCAGCAGGTGCAGGAAGGGGTCTTCATCTCCACGCCGGGAGGGCGGCTGCTGGATTGCAACGACGCCTTCGTGAAGCTGTTGGGCTACGACAGCCGGGAAGAGGTGCTGACCCTGGACGTGGGGCGGCAGATCTACGCCTCGCAGCAGGAGCGCGAGATCTTCCGCCGGGAGATGGCCACGCGGGGGGCGGTGCGCAACTACGAGGTCACGCTGCGGCGCAAGGACCGCAGCCTGATCCGGGCACTGGAGACCAGCATCGCCACCCGCGACGCCCGCGGCAAGATCGTGCGCTATCAGGGCTTCCTCCTCGACATCACCGAGAAGAGGCGGGCGGAGGACGAGCTGCGGCGCCGCAACCGCGAGCTCTACGCCCTGAACGCCATCGCGGTGGCGGGCACCCAGTCCCTGGACCTGGACGAGATCCTCAACGTGACCCTGCGCCACCTGGTGGAGCTGTTCCAGACCGACACCGGAGGCGTCTACCTGTTCGACGAGTCCAGCGAGTCGCTGCGGCGGCGGGCGGCGCACGGCCACCTGCGCGGCCTGCCCGAGGTGCGCGTCCAGGGCGAGTTCTGGGAGCGGGTGCGGAGCGAGCACGCCGAGGTGATCACGCCCGAGCACCTGGCGCAACTGCCCTCCGAGGTGACCGAGTACGTGCGCGCCGAGGGCCTGCAGTCCTGGCTGTGGGTGATCATGTGGGCCAAGGACAAGATCATCGGGGTGCTGGGGATCAGCAGCCGCAGCCCGCGGGAGTTCAGCGCCGGCGACCAGAACCTGATGATCGCCATCGGGCGCCAGGTGGCCACTACCATCGACAAGGTGCACCTGTACGAGGAGACCTGCAAGGCCTACGAAGACCTGCGGCGTACCCAGGAGCAATTGCTGCAGAGCGAGAAGATGTCGGCGGTGGGACAGCTCATCTCGGGCGTGGCCCATGAATTGAACAACCCCCTGACCGCCATCCTGGGCTACGCCCAGTTGCTGGAACAGGAACCGCTGGAGGAGCGCCACCGCGACTTTGTGGAGAAACTGCACCGGCAGGCGCGCCGCACCCATCGCATCGTGCAGAACCTGCTCTCCTTCGCCCGCCAGCGCAAGCCCCAGAAGACCGAGGTGGACCTGCGCACGGTGCTGGAAGACACCCTGGCGCTGCGCGACTACGACCTGCGGCTGAACAACATCACCGTGGAGCGCGACTACCAGGCCCGCCTGCCCATGGTCTACGCCGACGCCCACCAGGTGGAGCAGGTGTTCCTCAACATCATCAACAACTCCGTGGACGCCATGCTGGATGCGGCCAACGGCGGCATGCTGCGGGCGCGCATCTTCGCCGAGCACGGCCACGTCTGCACCGAGGTGCGCGACAGCGGCCCCGGCATCCGCGACCCCAAGCGCGTCTTCGATCCCTTCTACACCACCAAGTCCATCGGCAAGGGCACGGGGCTGGGGCTGAGCATCTGCTATGGCATCGTCAAGGAGCACGGCGGCGAGATCGTGGCCACCAACCATCCCGAGGGCGGGGCGGTGTTCACGGTGCGGCTGCCGCTGGCGGCGGAGCCCAAGCCAGCGGTGCCTCCCGCCTGGGCCGCGGGGGAATCGGCGCTGCTGCGCGGACGCATCCTCATCGTGGACGACGAACTTTCGGTGCTGGAGTTCGAGCGCGAGGTCCTGCTGGGGGTGGGCGCCGAGGTGGTGGCCGTGGATAGCGGCGACGAAGCCATCGCCTGCCTGGGCGCCGAGGAGTTTGACGCCATCCTGCTGGATGGCAAGATGCCGGGGCGCTGGGACGGCCCCGACATCTACCGCTGGGTGGAAGAAAACCGCCCCGCCATGACCCAGCGCGTCCTGCTCGCCGTCTCCGATCTGAGCGACGCCAAGATCCGCCGCTTCCTGGAGACCACTCGCTGCCCCTGCATCGTCAAGCCCTTCGAGGTCAAGGACCTGATCGCGCTCACCCGCCGCTTGTTGCAGAAGAGAGAGCGGGCGGCCACCCCCGCCGACGCCGACTGACGCCGCCCCCCGGGGGACGAGCTATACTCCGAGGTAGTTCCTGCGGAGCGTGCGTCATGATACGTGTCCTGATGCTCTGTCTGCTGTGCTGCCTTCCTCTGACCGCCCAAACCTCCCATCCCGAAGCCCCGGCGCGCCCGAGCGCCCATCCCCGGAAGTTCGCCGCCCTGTGTGATCAGTTCATCAAGGAGTCGCTGGCGCTCTCCCCCGTCAGCGCCTCCGCCGCCGGCTACCACAAGCATCATTACGCCAAGCCGGGCAAGCCGGGCAAGACCGTCGCCCTCGATGGGCGGCTGGATGATCTCTCGCCCCAGGCCTTCGCCCGGCAGCGCGCCTTCTACCAGCAATGGCGGGCGCGTTTCCACAAGGAGTTCCCTCCGGCCTCGCTGAGTCCCGAGGACGCCGCCGACTTCCAGCTTATCGACGACCAGATCGGCCTCAACCTGCTGGAGTTCGACACCATCCAGAGCTACAAGCACAATCCCACCGTCTACGTGGAGCTGATCGGCAATGGCCTCTTCCTGCCCCTCACCCAGGAGTACGCTCCCCGGGAGGTACGCCTGCGCCACGTGCTCCTGCGGGTCCGCCAGATCCGACGGCTGCTCCAGCAGGCGCGGCAGCAGTTGGTGGACTCCGACCCCATCTTCATCAAAGTGGCCGTGGAGGAGAACGAGGGCAACCTCGGCTTGATCGAAGAGACGGTGGCCGCGGAGATCCCGGCCGGCTCGCCGCTGAGGGTCGAATACGACAAGGTGGCGCCCGCCGCCGTGGTCGCCATCAAGGACTTCGACGAGTGGCTGCAGAACGACCTGGCCCAGCGCCCCACCACCCGTACCTGGCGCCTGGGCAAGGACTGGTATGACCAGAAGTTCCGCCTGGTGATGGAGACCGATATCACCCCGGAGCAGGTGCTGGCCGACGCCGACGAACAGATGAAGGTGGTGCGCGGGCGCATGCTGGAGCTGGCCCTGCCCCTGCACGCCCAGATGTTTCCAACCCACAGCGACCACTCCGACCTGCCGGCGCACGAGCGCGAGAACACCATCATCGGCGAGGTGCTGCACAAGATCTCCGACGAACACTGCCAGCGTGACCAGCTGGTGCAGTGCGCGCAGGACGACCTGGCCGGCATCACCGCCTTCATCCGCGAGAAGAAGATCGTCGCCCTGAGCGAGCGCTCGAACTTGAAAGTCATTCCCACGCCCGCCTTCATGCGCGGGGCCTACGGGGTGGGCGGCTTCCACTCCGCGCCGCCGCTGGAGCCCACGGCCGAGGCCGAGTATTGGGTGACGCCCATCGATCCCAAGGCCTCCGACCGCTTCGCCGACGCCCGCCTGCGCGAGTACAACACCTGGGTGCTGCAGTGGCTGACCATCCACGAGGCCCTGCCCGGACACTACATCCAGGCGGAGCACGCCAACGACATCCAGCCCGTGACCCGGCGGCTGGTGCGCGGGCTGTTCAGCAACGGCCCCTACGTCGAGGGCTGGGCCGAGTACATGGCGCAGGTGATGCTCAAGGAGGGCTACGCCAACCGCGATCCGCGCTACGAACTGAGCTACTGGAAGGTCTGGCTGCGAGCGGTGGCCAACGCCGTCCTCGACGTCCGCCTGCAGACCATGGGCATGACCGACCAGGAGGCTCTCGACCTGATGGAGAAAGACTGCTTCCAGACCACCGCCGAGGCCGAGGGCAAGCTGCAGCGCGCCAAGCTCAGCTCCACCCAACTCCCGACCTATTTCGTGGGCACCCGGGAGTGGTGGTCGCTGCGCGAGAAGTACCAGCAGCGCGCGGGCCCGGGCTTCGACATGATGGACTTCCACAACCGGGCGCTGGCCGAGGGCGCGCTGCCGGTGCCGGTGCTGGAGAAGATCCTGCTGGCGGGGCCGGGGAAGTAGCGTCTGCAGAGGACCTTTGTGTTCCCTTTGTGCTCTTTGTGGTGAAAGGCTTTCAAAAGCTCACCACAAAGGGCACGAAGGCAGCACGAAGGAACACAAAGGAGAGCAGGGCGGATTTGCCCGTGGCAACGAACATCCCTGGTTACCGCACCAAAATATTTCGTCCCAGGGCAGGAACTTTTTCCGGCGGAATACGTCTTATACAACAGATCCCCAATGCTAGACGTGGGCGCCTTTACCCCACAACCCAAGAGAGGCGCCCACGCCCCTCCTCTCTCTCGACGCCGCCCCGCGGCGTCTATTTTTTGGTGGCGGAGCGCTCCTGGCGCTTGCGGGCCGCCCAGCCTTCCTTGTTGACCTGGCGGGTGCGGGCGATAGCCAGGGCGTCGGCGGGGACCTCGTCGGTGATGGCGCTGCCGGCGCCGATATAGGAGCCGCGGCCCACCTTCACCGGGGCCACCAGGGTGGTGTCGCTGCCGATGAAGGCGCCGTCCTCGACCACGGTCTTGTGCTTGGTGACGCCGTCGTAGTTGCAGGTGATGGTGCCGGCGCCCACGTTGACGCCCGCGCCGATCTCGGCGTCGCCCAGGTAGGTGAGATGGTTGGCCTTGGAGCCCTTGCCCAAGCGAGCCTTCTTGGTCTCGACGAAATTGCCGACGTGGGCGCCCTCGCCGATCTCGCTGCCCGGACGCAGGTGGGCGTAGGGCCCGATGACCGCGCCCGCCTCCAGCCGCGAGCCCTCGATGAGCGAGCCGGGGCGCACTTCCACGCCGTCGCCGATCTGGGAGTCGCTGATCACGCTGTAGGAGCGGATGCGGCAGTCGGAACCCACCCGGGTTCGGCCCAGGAGCTGCACGAAGGGTTCGAGCACGCTATCGGAGGCGACCTCGACCGCGGCGTCGAGGGTGCAAGTCTCGGGGCGGTAGATGGTGACGCCCGCCGCCATGAGCTGGGCGCACTTGCGCTGGCGCAGCAGGGCATCCAAGCGGGCCAATTCGGCCCGCGTGTTGACTCCCAGCACCTCGCCACTGTCCTCGGCCTGCAAGGCCACCACCGTCTCCTTGGCCTTGCTCAGCAAGGCCGCCATGTCGGTGAGATAGAACTCGTGGTGGGCGTTGTCGGTGGTGAGCCGGCCGATGTGGGCCAAGAGCGGGCGAGTGGCGAAGCCGTAGATGCCGGAGTTGATCTCGCGCAGGTTGCGCTGTTTCGGGGTGAGCGCCTTCGGTTCCACGATGGCCAGCACGCCGGGGGAACGCCCCCGGCGCAGGACCCGGCCGTAGCCCGCGGGATCGGGAGCCTCGGCGGTCAGGATGGTCATGGCCGCACGGCGCGCGAGATGGAAGTCGCGCAGGCGGGCGATGGTCTCGGGGCGGATGAGGGGCACGTCGCCGGAGAGCACCAGCACGTGGTCGTAGTCCTCGAGCGCCGCGCGGGCGGCCATGAGGGCGTGGCCGGTGCCGCGCTGCGGCTGCTGCAGCACGAAGCGCACCCCGGCCGGCTCCACCGCGGCGCGCACCCGCTCCGCCTCATGCCCGATGATGACGTAGACGTCGGTTGCCGGAACCACGGCCTTGGCGGCTTCGATCACGTACTCCAGCAGCGGCCGGCCGGCGATCTGGTGCAGCACCTTGGGATGCTTCGACTGCAGGCGGGTGCCCATGCCCGCCGCCAGGATGGCGACGGCGAACTTCTGCGGACCGGAGGGACGCTTCGGCTGGGCCCGGCCGGGAACCACCTTCTGGCGCAGGGAACGCGGCATCAACCGACCATCTTACCCTGAGGGCCGGGGGCAGGGGCAGTCGCCGCGCGGGTACCGGCGGCGCCACGGGCGGAGGCCGTGCTCACCCCGGTCAGCGCTTCTTCTCCGGCGCGGGAGCAGGCTCGCCCACTCCCTCTTCGGGATAGAGCAGCTCGGTGAAGCGGGGATCGTCGGCCAGGTTCTGGAAGTCGGAGTCGTTGCGCGCCTGGAAGCGCAGGCCGGGGTTGAGCCGCGTAGCCTGCTGCAGGTGCTTGAGCGAGTCCTCGACGTGCCCGCAGAGGCAGTCCAGCACGGCCAGGCCGTACCAGCCGTAGTCGGCCTTGGGAGACTGCTTGACGATCTTCTCCAGGTGGCTGCGCGCGCCCTCATAGTCGCCGCTGTTC
>DASPRL010000131.1 GCA_035624475.1 Terriglobales bacterium | reverse complement strand
CTGCTCGGGGGAGAGGTTGCGGAAGGCAGGCATCTTGGCGCGGCCCAGGGTGATGACCTCGCGCAGGCGATCGTCGTTGGCGGGAGTGCCGCTGGGCATCTCCGGCTTTTTGAAGAGCCCCTGCAGCGAGGGTCCGCGGTGCGAGCTGGAGGAGTAAGCCTCGTGGCAGGCCAGGCAGCGGGCCTGGTAGACCAGCCGGCCGCGCGCCTGCTGCGGGGTGAGGTGGAGTTCGGACTCCGGCGGCCAGGGCGAAGGCCCTTCGCAGGCCATCATCCCCAGCAACGCGAGCAAGGTAACGCCGAACAGGGCGGGGAGCAGGCGGGTTTTCAGCGCCTTCGGCAAGCGACTATTATGGTAGGCGAGCCCATGGCTGTCGAGGTCAAACGCGCCTACGAGAAGCCGACTCCCGCGGACGGGGTGCGGGTTCTGGTGGAGCGGTTGTGGCCACGCGGCATCAGCAAGCAGGGCGCGGCGCTCGACGCTTGGCTGAAGGACCTGGCACCCTCGCATGCGCTGCGGCGCTGGTACCACGCGCGCCCCGTGCAGTGGCCGCTCTTCCGCAAGAAGTACCTGGCGGAGCTGCGCGAGCCCCTGGCTTCGCGCGCCCTGGAAGAGCTCTACCAGATGGCGCTGGGCAACCCCAGACTCACCCTGGTGTACGGCTCGCGGGATGAGCAGCACAACTGCGCCATCATCCTGAAGGAACTGCTGGAGGGGATGCGCAAGCCTCCCGCCAGCTCGGGCCCGGTGGGCGCGGCCGCGGCGGGTGGCCGGCGACGCGCCGTCCGCCGGCGCTAGCGCGGCCATCCTGCGGGAGGCGATCATGATCCTGCGACCGGCGCACGTGGAAGCGCCCCAGCCCGCTGCTTCCGCCATCCCCGCCTGGAACGCCATCCTGCGCTCCCAGCAACAGCCCGGCGAGGACTGCTGGCTGATCACCCAACCCGACCACGCCGCGCTCGCAGGGGACGTGGCCGCCAACCTGGCGCTCCCCGAGGTCACGGCGGAAGTGGTGCGGGCCATCGCGCTGCACGATGAAGGCTGGGCGGCCTGCGACCAGCGCGCGCTGGACGCGACCGGACCGCCGGGCGCTTCCCTGCCGCGCTCCTTCGTGGCCATGCCGGTAGCGGAGTTCGTCGCTGCCTGGAGCGCCTCCATCGACCGGGCAGAGTCGGTGGCGCCCATCGGCGGGCTGATCGTGAGCGAGCACTTCTGCTGGCTGGCCGACGAGCATCTCTCCGCCGGAGGCGACGCCCCCGAGGACGCCGCCCGCCTGCGCGCCTTCCTCGAGAACGAGCACAAGCGCCGCATCCGGTTGCGGGAGCGGGAGCGGCGCCCGCCCGCCGAGGTGGAGAAGTTGCTGCAGGCGCTGCAGTTCTGCGACCTGGTCTCGCTCTACCTGTGCTGCGGGGCAGCTACGAACGTGGAGTTCCCGCAGCGGCTGGCAGGCCCGCGGCCCATCCGCCTGCGCCGCGAGCGTGAAGCCTGCCTCTTCGAGCCCACTCCCTTCCGCAGCTCCTTCGACCTGGCGATCGCGGCGCGCCGCGGAGGCGCAGCCGAGCCCCACAGCACGACCTTCCCCTTCTTCCTCTGGTAACTCCGGCAAGTGACTGCGAACCACCGGCCGCACGCTTTCGGGTTGTCACCGCGGGACGCTCATGCTTGAATGATGACAGCCTGCACATCGGCGTCTCCCGGGGCGCATGATTCCCAACAAACCGCAAGGGGTTCCGGCGAAGGTCCTCCAGGAGTACCTGGAAGCGCTGGCGGAGTGTGCCGCGATCGCGCCGGCGCAGCGCCAGGAGCGGCTGCTGCTCTCCTATGCCGAGCTGCGCTTCCAGCGCCAGGGCGGGGGGCGGTGCGCCATCTGCCAGACCACGGTGCGGCACGTCCTGACGGTGCGCGCCGAGCGCGAGCCTGGTGTGGTGCTCGAGTACGCCTGCCTGTGCAACCGCTGCCTGCAGGCGGAGCGCGCGCTCTCGGCGCGCGTGGTGCTCAGCCTGGGCCAGGCCAAGGTGACGTACGAGGGGATCCTGCCGGCATTCCTGCCCGACCTGAACTAGCCGCTGGTTCGCCTTCGGTCGTCGGCCTTCGGTCGTCGGCCTGCAACCCACTGAGCCGCTAACTTACCGCAGGCTTCTGTTTGTCCCCAAACTTCTCCAGGAACTTGCGCACCTTGGGGGCCACAATGAACTGGCAGTAGGGCTGGCGCGGGTTGTTGGCGAAGTACTCCTGGTGGTAGTCCTCGGCCTGGTAGAAGGTCGAGGCGGGCTCGAGCGCGGTGACGATGGGGTCGGGGAAGGCGCGCGCGGCGGTGAGCCCGCGGATCTTCTCCTCGGCGGTGCGGCGCTGCTCCTCGCTGGTGTAGAAGATGACGGAGCGGTACTGCGTGCCCACGTCGTTGCCCTGGCGGTCGGGTGTGGTGGGGTCGTGGATGGCGAAGAAGACATCGAGCAGATCGAAGAAGGTGATCTGCGCGGGGTCGAAGGCGATCCGCACCACCTCCGCGTGCCCGGTCTCACCGCTGCAGACCTGACGGTAGCTGGGGCGATCCACGTGCCCGCCCATGTAGCCGGATTCGACCGAGATCACGCCCCGCACCCGGTCGAAGACCGCCTCCAGGCACCAGAAGCATCCGCCGCCGAGCACCGCCGTCTCCAGATCGGGCATGCTCATGGGATGCTCGGTGGAGGCGGCGGTTGCGGAAAAACTCCCCGCCTTACTGCAGGGGCGCGTCGTTGGAGTTGGCCGGCGCGGCCGCGTTGAAGCGGATCACCCCGGAGTTATCGGTGAAGAAGTGACGCACTCCTGTCTGCCCGGCGGCGATGGGGTCGGCATTCGCCTGGTAGGTCAGGTTCGGCGATGCCGTCGTGCCCAAAGCTCCCGGGACGGGAGTGCCGAAGGCATAGCCGCTCTTCTGGAAGGGCGGCTGCGACAGGAACGAATCGAGGATGCACGCGCTGGTGGCGGTGGGAGGGTTGGGGCAGGGGTTGGGCCCGCCCAGATTCGGCAGGGGCGCGAAGCCGGTGCCCCAAGTGCTGTAGTAGGTGATCTCGGCGGTGTTGATGGCGCGCATCGATTGCACCGCCGAAGCCTCGTTGGCAGCGATCTTCGAGCGCAGCAGGTTGGGAATGGCGATGGCCGCGATGATCAGGATGATCGCCACCACGATCAGCAACTCAATCAGCGAGAAACCACTCTGCTTCTGTCTCTTCATGACGCTCTCTCTCCCTGTCTCCGTACCTGGGCCTACTACGGAAGAAGGGTGGCGTAAACAAGCCCTCTCTCGCGCCATCCAGGTGCATCTTAAGGGCCAGCCCGCCGTCCTCGAATCGTTCCCTCTATCCCATTGACTGTAAAGTATCTTACGAGGCTCTACCCCCACGAAGGGGGTGGTGAGAGGCGAGCAGAATCCCCCGAAAGGCCATGGTTTCGTGACAGAAAACTGCATCGGGGGTACCCCGGCGGGGCCGTCCGATGGGCCCCTTTCGCCCTTGCCCTTCGGGTCAGTCGGCCTGCTGCCGGGCTGGGCTACTTCTTGCCGGCTGGGGGCAGGTCGTTGACCATGGCCTCCACGACCCGGTCGATCAGGTCCTCGGTGCGGGCGCCGGGCAGGCTGGTGTTGTTGACCAGGATGGAGAAGATCAAGGGCTCGCCGGCGGCGGTGGTGGCGTAGCCGGAAAGCGCGCTGACGTGGCCCAGGGCGCCGCTCTTGGCGTCCACCTGTCCGGCCGCGGGCGCCGTCTTGAGGCGGTTGACCAGGGTGCCGTCCTCGCCCGCCACCGGCAGCGTCTGGCGGAACTGCTGGCCCCAGGGCTGGGTGGAGGCGTACTGCAGCAGGCGCACGACGGCGCGCGGCGCCACCAGGTTCAGCCGCGAGAGCCCGGAGCCGTCGGCGAAGAAGTAGTCGTCGGGCGAGATGCCGGCCTGGGTCAGGAAGCCCCTGACCACCTCCAGCCCGCCCTCGATGGTGCCGGTGGTGCCCTTCTCCCGCCCCAGCAGGCGCAGCAGCAGTTCGGCGTGCAGGTTCTGGCTGACCTTGTTGGTGACGGTGAGGTCGTCGAGCAGCGCCTGCGACTGGTGCGAGGCCAGCACCAGCGGCGGGTTCAGGGCGCTGGGCGTGCGGGTGGGGCCGCCGGCCGCGGGCGCCAGCGTGGTCACGCTGAAGGTGGAGAGGCTGGCCAGCTC
>DASPRL010000130.1 GCA_035624475.1 Terriglobales bacterium | reverse complement strand
CGCACAAGCTGCTCGATGGCGCGGCCCTGGTCGCCGCGTGGCTTGTAGTCGCTGACGAGCTTGAAATCCATAAGGCAGTCGTTGGTCGTTGGCCGATCCGCGCCCGTGTGGCACGGCCGACTCGCTCCCAGAACGCAATCTCATCGTCTGGGCATCTTTTGATTATACCGAGGAGCGCAAGGGCTCACTTCCAGCGGTGGCCGACCAGCACCGACTTGAGCAGCCAGCCGTCGGCGGGGGCGAGGCGCTTCTCCTGCGCTCGCGTGAGCAGGCGAGTGTGTGGGATCTCGCACAGGTGCTCGGCGATGAACCAGATGGGCTTGGGGCTGGTCATCCAGTGCAGGTGGTCGAAGCGCTTGAGGTTGACGGGGCGGGAGTACGTGCGCAGGCCGCGCCACCCGCGCACGCTCACGTAAGTGTCGAAGTAGCTCATGGCCAGTTCGCGCAGGGTGCGGTACACCGGATCGCGCCAGCGGCAGTTGGCGTAGTTGGATTTGGCCACCGCGCCCCAGCAGCCGCGGTGGCGGAAGATGGCGATGACGTGGTCGGTGTCGCGGTAGGCCTCCAGGTCCCAGATCAGCGGCGGATAGCCAAGCACGCGCAGCGCGGCGGCCGCGAAGATGGCGCCCTCCATGCAGTGGGCGGTGCGCTCCGCCAGCACCCGCCGCGGTGACCAGGCGGTGTCGGCCAGGTGGTAGGGGAGGCGGTCGAGGAACCTCTGCACTCCCAGCGGCGTCTTCAGCAGGCGCAGCCGGTGCAGTTCGGCGGGGGCGAAGCCGAAATCAGTCGCGGGCATAGGTTGAAAGAGCGACCTTCACGATCTGTCATCCCGAGCGAGCCCGAGCGTCAGCGAGGGCGACGAGGGATCTTGGGGTTTATAGCGTTAGTCCGCAGCCCTTGCAACCCCAAGATCCCTCGGTCGCGCCCGGTCGCTACGCTCCTTTGCGCTCACTCGGGATGACAATTCTGAGAAGGCCGGCTCAACGTACGAACAGCTGTTTCAGTTCGAGCGGCGCATCCACCACTACGTCCGGCGGGGCGGTTTCCAAGGTATGGGGCGCGAAGCCGTAGGTCACGCCCACCGTCCACAGCCCCGCGTTGCGTCCGGTCAGGACGTCGATCTCGGAGTCGCCGATGATGACCGCCTCCTCTGGCCGCGTCCCGCGCTCTTGCAGCAGGGTGCGGGCGCCCAGCGGGTCGGGCTTCTTGGTGTGGAAGCTGTTGCCGCCGTAAACGCGGGCGAAGAACTCGCCCAGCCCCAGCGCCTCCACGATGGCGCGCGAGGGATTGACCGGCTTGTTGGTGAGCACTGCCATTTCCACCGGGCGGGCGCCATTGCGCGCTGCGCGGATCGCCGTCAGCGCCTCCTGGATCCCGGCATAGACGTAGGTATTGTCGAGCTTGTGCTCGCGGTAGTACTGCAGGAAGTAGCCCAGGGCCTCCTGCAGGAAGGCCTCGTCGTCGGGATCGCCCAGGGAGCGGCGCACCAGCATGGGGGCGCCGTCGCCGATGTAGCCGGCGATCACGTCGCAGGGCAGGGTCGGCCGCCCGAAGTACTCGAGCATGGCGTTGACGGAGTTGGCCAGGTCCAAGCGCGAGTCCACCAGCGTGCCGTCCAGGTCGAAGATGAGCAGGCGGATGCGCTCTGCCGGGATGGGGCGGTTGGTGCGGATCATTTTTACCAGTATATCCGCCAGCCTCTCAGCGTTTAAAATGCTGGCTACCGATCGTCCGGAGCTGATAGGGAAAAGCATGGCTACCACCAAGGCCGAGCCCAAATCCGCCGGGCAAGAGCCCAAGTCTGGAAAGACCTGGGAAGGGCTGACCAGCAAGCAGCTCGTCCAGCTCTACCGCATCATGTACCTGTCGCGGCGGCTGGACGACCGCGAGATCCTGCTCAAACGCCAGCAGAAGATCTTCTTCCAGATCTCGGGCGCGGGCCACGAGGCGCTGACCGCGGCCGCCGGCCTCGCCCTCAAGCCCGGCTACGACTGGTTCTACCCGTATTACCGCGACCGCGCGCTGTGCCTGGCGCTGGGCGTCACCCCGCTGGAGATGCTGCTGCAGGCGGTGGGTGCGGCCGACGATCCCGCCTCCGGCGGGCGCCAGATGCCCTCACACTGGGGCAGCAAGCGGCTGAACATCGTCACGCAATCTTCCCCCACCGGCACGCAACTGCTGCAGGCGGTGGGCGCGGCCGAGGCCGGGCGCTACTTCGCCGCTCACGCCGAAGCCGCGCAGAAGGCCGAGGGTGACTACCGCGCCTGCAAGGACGTGATCGCCCACGGCGACGAGGTGGTCTACGTTTCCTCC
>DASPRL010000129.1 GCA_035624475.1 Terriglobales bacterium | reverse complement strand
GCCGATGAAGAACGACAGCCGAAAGGGCAAGGCCGAAGAGATCGGCGACGCCCTCCGAGAATCGGTCGATTTCAAGAGCAAGCACCTCGACCCGAGCAAGATCGAGCGCAAGAAGCTCATGCGGGAGATCATGCGGCGGGGGAGCTTGCGAGATTTTATCGCTGCACTACGGGCCTATGGGATAACAGAAGACAGCAAGTTTGGGCAGGAGCTTATCGCTGAGTACCGGAAGATCTACGGCCTCTAGACGCGATGCGGCGCAGTTCGGCGTCGGCGCGGCGCCGCTGCTCCGGCGTCATCCGCTTCACCCGTTCCTCCACCGCAGACATGACCCTTCCCAGGAGACGCTCGGACGCCTTCTCCGTGCTGGCGTGGTTGCGCTTGGGCGTGCGTACCGGTGTTGCCATGGTCCTTAGTCCCCTCCGGTTTGGTTAGATGATACTACGCCCTGACGGGAAGCCCTGGGTGAAATCAGGCCTACTGCGTCCCGCCTGCTACACTACCCCTCCCATGATCACCGGCTATGCCACGCCTGAGGGCACCGCGCGCTACCGCGAGCGCTTTCCCGCACTGCGCGATGCCGGGCACTTCCGCCATGCCGAGGGCGTCCCCGGAGCGGGCGAGCTATGGCTCTCCTCCCTCGGGCTAGGCACCTACCTGGGCGAGCCCACCGCCGCCTACGACGCCGGCTACACCGCCGCCGCCCACGCCGCGCTCTCGGGCGGCATCAACCTGCTCGACACCGCCATCAACTACCGCCACCAACGCTCGGAGCGCAACCTGGGCGCCGCCCTGGCGAACCTCCTCTCCACCAGCGAGCTGCAGCGCGATGAAGTCGTGGTCTGCACCAAGGCCGGCTACCTCTGCTTCGACGGCGACATGCCCGCCGATCCCCGTGCCTACTTCATGAAGGAATACGTCGAGCCCGGCATCGTCGATCCCAAGGAAGTCGCCGGGGGCATGCACTCGATGGCGCCACGCTACCTGGCCGACCAGCTCGAGCGCTCGCGCAAGAACCTCGGCCTGGAGACCCTGGACGTCTTCTACCTGCACAATCCCGAGTCGCAGCTCGACCACGTCGCGCCCACGGTCTTCGTCCAGCGGCTGAAAGAGGCCTTCGCCGCGCTGGAAGAGGCGGTAGCGGCGGGCAAGATCCGCTGGTACGGCACCGCCACCTGGAACGCCTTCCGCGTGCCACCGGGGCAGCGCGGCTCCATGCCCCTGGCCGCGGTGGTGGAGGTGGCCCGCGAGGCCGGCGGCGACCAGCACCACTTCCGCTTCATCCAGTTGCCCTTCAACCTGGGGATGCCCGAGGCCTACGCCTTCGCCAACCAGCACCTGGAGGAAGAGGCGCACTCCGCGCTGGAGGTGGCGGCGCGCTCGGGGATCGCGGTAGTGGGGAGCGCCACGCTGCATCAGGGTCAACTCGCCCACGACCTGCCGGAGTTCATCGGCCAGCGCCTGGGGATGTCGAGCGACGCCGGGAATGCCATCCAGTTCGCGCGCTCGGCGCCCGGGATCGTGAGCGCGCTCATCGGCATGAGCCGCCCTGAGCACGTGGCCGCGAACCTGCAGGTAGCGGCGCACCCGCTCGCCCCGCGCGCGGAGTGGGAGAAGCTCTTCCTGAGGAAGTAGCGCCGGCGTCCCGCCGGCTGTCGTGCGAGCATCCTGCCCGCACCCCGTCCGGCGCCCAAGGGCGTCATCCTGAGGCGCTTCAGCGCCGAAGGATCTCGCGGGTAGCATCGCAAGGTCTGCCGGCCGTGCCCCCGACATCCCAGGCGAGATCCTTCGCGGCCTGAAGGCCACTCAGGATGACGCCATCAGAGGTTGGGGGCGGGGAAACCGCGTCTACTGCTTGGCCAGTTCCGCCAGGCGGTCGCCGGCCATCTGGGCGGCCGGACTCTTGGGGTCGTCCTTCTGGATCTGCTCGTAGAGGCGCTTGGCCTCCAGCGGCTGCTGGGGCGCGTAGACCGCCGCCAACTCCAGTTGCGCCACGTTATTGGGAACGGCGCTGGTGGGCCGCTCGATCAGTTCCTTGTAGAGGGTGATGGCGTCCTT
>DASPRL010000128.1 GCA_035624475.1 Terriglobales bacterium | reverse complement strand
TGAACCTTCGTGCCCTTCATGGTTGGCTTCCCCCGGGGTACAATCTAAGCCCGATGGATGTCTACGAGGAGATCGTGCGGCTGCGGCGGGAGGGGCGGCGGGGGGCGCTGGCCACCATCGTCAACGTGCGCGGCTCCATCCCCTCGTTCCAGACCGCCAAGATGCTGGTGCGCGACGACGGGACCATCGCCGGCACCATCGGCGGCGGCTGCGTCGAGGCCGAAGTCTGGCAGGCGGCGCGCGAGGTCATGGAGTCGGAGAAGCCCCGCACCCTGACCTTCAACCTCAACCAGGATCCCAAGTACGACACCGGCCTGGTCTGCGGGGGCACGCTGGAGATCTTCGTGGAGCCGGTGCTGCCGCGCGCCACCCTCTACCTGTTCGGCGCCGGGCACGTGGCCTACAACCTCTGCCGGGTGGCCTCGCTCGCCGGCTTCGACGTGGTGGTGGTGGACGACCGCGAGAGCTTCGCCAACCGCGAGCGCTTCCCCGAGGCCCGCGACATCTACGCCGACGACTTCGAGCGCGTGCTGCCGCAACTGGCGGTCAACGACTCGTCCTTCCTGGTGATCGTCACCCGCGGGCATCGCGATGACATGCGCGTGCTGCGCTGGGCGGTGGAGCAGCCCGCCCGCTACGTGGGCATGATCGGATCGCAGCGCAAGTTCCTCTCCGTCTGCCGCGAACTGGAGCGCCAGGGAGTGGACCGCGAGAGGCTGGAGCGCGTGTACTCGCCGGTGGGGCTGGACCTGGGCGCGGTCACCCCGGAGGAGATCGCGGTGGCCATCGCCGCCGAGATGATCGCCCTCCGCCGCCGGAGCGAGGCTTCCCTGCCCCACCTGCGCGCCGGCAAGAAGGAGCATCCCGCCGCCGCCCTCGACCAGCCTCCGGAAGCCGCCGAGAGTTCTTCCGAGAGGAGCGGGAAGGCCTAGCTATGGCACGTTCACCCAGCTTCGCGGGGGTCATTCTGGCGGCGGGCGAGTCCGCCCGCATGGGCCGCGACAAGGCCCTGCTGCCCTGGCACGACACGACCTTCCTGGGCGGCGCCATCGACCTGCTGAATCCCTACACCGAGATGGTGATCGTGGTGGCGGGCAAGAACGCCGCCGCCCTCGAGCCCCTGGTCTACAGCAAGGGCGCCTTCCTGGTGGTGAACCCCGAGAGCGAGCGCGGACAGTTCAGTTCGCTTCAGGTAGGGCTGAGCGAGGTGCTGAACCGCGGGCGCGACGCCGCCATCGTCGCCTTGGTGGACCATCCTCCCGCCCGCCTGGAGACGGTGGACCGGTTGCGCGCTGCCTTCGTCGAAGCCGTGAACCGCGACCAGTGGGCGGTCATCCCGGAGTACGGCGGCAAGCACGGGCACCCCGTGGCCCTGGGCCGGGAGATCATCGAGTTCTTCCTCAAGGCGCCGCGCACCGCGATCGCGCGCGAGATCGAGCACGCCCACCAGGACCGCATCCAGTACCTGGCGGTCAACGA
Source organism: Terriglobales bacterium (assembly GCA_035624475.1). NCBI lineage: Bacteria > Pseudomonadati > Acidobacteriota > Terriglobia > Terriglobales > Terriglobales bacterium. Next base: position 3,122 of record DASPRL010000128.1, on the reverse strand, counting down.
TCCCCTGGTGGTCGCCAGCGTAGACACCCCGGAAGACTACCAGCGGCTCATCGCCGGAGCCGCGCCCAGCCTTGGCAAGTCCTAGCGCCGCGGAGTTCGTGGAGGCGGTGCTGGCGCTCGCGCCGCGCCGCGCGGCCCTGGACTGCGACGGCACCCTGTGGTCGGGCGACGCCGGCCAGGACTTCTTCTACTGGAGCATCGAGCGCCGGCTCGTCCCCGACGAAGTGGCCGCCTGGGCCCTGCCTCGCTACGCCGACTACAAGGCCGGCAAGGTGGGCGAGGAGGAGATGTGCGGGGAGATGGTCACGCTCTACCAGGGGCTCTCCGACGCCGGCCTGCGGCAGGCGGCGGATACCTTCTTCCGCGAGCAGGTCGAGGGGCGCATCTTTCCCGAGATGCGGGGGCTAGCGCAACGGCTGGCCGAGGCCGGCTGCGAGTTGTGGGCCGTCTCCTCCACCAATCAGTGGGTGATCGAGGCGGGGGCGGGGCGCTTCGGCATTGCGCCGGCGCGCGTGCTGGCGGCCGCGGCAATCATCGAGAACGGCCAGGTCACCGGCCGCTTGCTGCGCGTGCCTACCGGAGAAGGCAAGGCGCGCGTGATCCGCGAGCAGATTCGCGGCCCGGTGGACGCATCTTTCGGCAACTCCATCCACGACGCCGCCATGCTCAGCCTGGCGGGCCACGCCTTCGCCGTCAATCCCAACCCTGATCTGGAAAAGGTCGCGCAGTTGCAGGGCTGGCCCATCTACTGGCCGGGCGGTCAGGGGTGAAGCTTCTGGAGAACGGCGGCCAGGGCCTCCATGGCCAGGTGGCTGGCGTGCAGGGTCTCGGGGCTCAGGCCGCCCAGCGATTCCACCAGTTGCTCGCGGCGCAGGCTGCGCGCTTCCGCCAGGCTCCGCCCTGAAAGCCATTCCGTCAGGCGGGAGCCGCAGGCGATGGCGGTGACGCAGCCCTTGGTGCGGAAGCGCGCCTGCGCGACGCGCCCCTCGCGCAGCTTCACACTCAGCCGCATCACGTCGCCGCAGGCCGGGTTCTCCACCTCGGCGGTGGCGTCGGCCTGCTCCACTTCGCCCACATTGCGGGGATGCTCGAAGTGGTCCAGCACCTGGGGCGAGTACATAGCGGGCTATAATCTCACGAACGGTGGGGCTGCCGATGCTCCAATACGCCCGCGACCTCTTCCGGCCCAAGCGCCTGGAGTCCGTCTTTTTGTTCGTCACCTCCACCTGCAACTCCCTCTGCCGCACCTGCTTCTACTGGGAGGAGCTGAACCAGGGCCGCGACCTCAGCTTCGAGCAGATCGAGCGGGTGAGCCGCACCGCGCCGCCCTTCCACAAGCTCTGGCTCTCGGGTGGCGAGCCCTTCCTGCGCAAAGAGCTGGCCGAGATCATCGAGCTTTTCTACGCGAACAACGGCGTACGCCACGTCAATCTGCCCACCAACGGGCTGCTGCCGCAGAAGCTGGAGGCGGTCGTCAGCCAGGTACTGGAGCGTTGCCCCGAACTGACCCTGGATCTGAACTTCTCGCTCGACGGGCTGGCCAACACCCACGACGCCATCCGCGGTGTCCCCAACAACTTCGAGAAGACGCTGGCCACCCTGGAGATGGCCACGGCCAGGTGGAAGAGCGTGCGCCGCCTGCGCCGCAACGTGGTGAGCTGCATCACCACCGAGAACTACCACGAGCTGGTCGAACTGGGCCTGAAGCTGCTGCGCGAGCAGGAACTGGACGGACACTACTTCGAGATCATCCGCGGCGACGCCATGGAGCCGGCGCTGAAGCGACTGTCGCGCGAGGATCTGGCCGCGCTCCACCGCCGGCTGCTGCACTTCCACGAACGCTACGCCGACCGCATCTTCTCGCACTTGCGCGGCACGGCGCGGCGCCTGGCCCGCGCTTACTATCTGGGTCATATCAAGTTTCACTTTCAACGTCATCAGCAAAACCATTATGGAAACAAGGCTTGGCCGATGGCCTGCACGGCGGGCCAGACTACCATCGTCATCGACCACGACGGCCACTTCCGCTCCTGCGAACTGCGCGGCAAGCTGGGCAAGCTCCAGGAGTTCGACTTCGACCTGGACGCGGCCCTGCAGTCGCAGGCCATGCAGACGGAGATCGCCGATATCCCTCGCGCCCAGTGCTGGTGCACCCACTCCTGCTGGATCCACACCTCCGCCAAGTTCAGTCCCAAGGTGCAGCTCTTCCATATCCCCTGGTCGTACCTCAAGCACCGCTGGGAGCGGCTGCCGGAGACCGCAATCGAGGAGCTGGAGCGCTTCCGCGTGGCCGACGCGCCCCTGCTGCACTAGCCCCCATCCCATGGCCGCCGATTTCACTCCCTGCCGCATCGCCTGCTTGCAGCCCAGCGCCACCGTGATCCTGGAGCGCTTGGGGATGCTGGAGCGCGTGGTGGCCTGCACCCGGTACTGCGCCGACGTCTGTCCCGAAGTAAAGAAGGGCGGGCGCACTATCGTCTCCGATTCCTGGACGGCGAAGGCGGAGCAGATCCTGAAGGTGCGGCCGGACCTGGTGATCGCCGCTGTGCCTTACCAGGAGAAGGCGTTGGGCGAGATCCTGAAGGCGGGCGCGCGCTTCCTCGGCCTCGCCCCCAAGAGCCTGGCCGACGTTTATGGCGACATCGCCGCTATCGCCGGCCTCTGCGGGGCGGCAGAACGCGGCGAGCGGGTGATCCGGGCGATGCAGGAAAAGGTCGCCGCGGTTCGCGCGAAATGCGCGGGCACGGGCCCGCGCCCGCGCGTCTATTGCGAGGAGTGGGGCAAGCCGCTGATCCGCTCGCAGCGCTGGGTGGCGGAGCTGGTGGAGGCGGCGGGCGGCGATTTCCTGGGCGAGCCCGGAAGCCGCACCCTGGCCAAGACGGTAGAAGCGGAGGACCCCGAGGTCATCGTGGCGGCCTGGTGCGGCGCCGGCGACCGCGTCCCCCTGGAGAAGATCGTGCGCGAGCGCGGGTGGGAGGACGTGCGGGCGGTGGTGCAAGGCCGCATCTACTGCATCCGCGACGAGTTCCTGAACACCCCGGCCCCTACGCTGCTGCTGGGGCTGCAGGCGCTGGCCGCCGCCCTCCGCCCCGACCATTTCCCTGCCCCGGAAGGACTGCGGG
>DASPRL010000127.1 GCA_035624475.1 Terriglobales bacterium | reverse complement strand
CGCGCGCGTGGACTACGCCCAGGTCCGCGGCGCCAAGCTGCCGCTGCTCTTCGAAGCCGCGGACAACTTCCTCGCCGGCCGCAACGGCGGCGGGCGCTCCCGCTTCGAGCGGTTCTGCCGCGAGCAGGCCGGCTGGCTCGACGACGCCGCGCTCTTCGGCGCCCTGCGCCGCCGCCATAACCTGATCTCCTGGAACCGCTGGCCGGCGGAGCTGGCGCGCCGCGAGCCCGCCGCCCTCGAGCGGGCCCGCCGCGAGCTGGCTGCCGAGATCGACCGCACCCGCGTGCTGCAGTTCGCCTTCTTCGAGCAGTGGCGAGCCTTGCACCGCGCCTGCACCCAGCGCGGCATCCGCATCATCGGCGACCTGGCCATCTTCGTGAACTACGACAGCGCCGACGTCTGGACCCACCCCGACCTGTTCAAGCTCGACGCCGCCCTGGAGCCGGAGGTGGTCGCGGGCGTGCCCCCGGACGCCTTCTCCGCCACCGGCCAGCGCTGGGGCAATCCCGTGTACCGCTGGGACGTGCTCCAGGCCCGCGGCTACGACTGGTGGGTGGAGCGCATGCGCTGGGCCTGCCGTGCCTGCGACATCATCCGCCTCGACCATTTCCGCGGCTTCGAGAAGTACTGGGAGATCCCCGCCGCCGAGCCCACCGCCGTCCACGGCCGCTGGGTGGAGGGTCCCGGCGACGACCTCTTCCAGGTGCTGGGGCAGGGGCTGGGCGAGTTGCCGTTCATCGCCGAGGACCTGGGTTTCATCACTCCCGAGGTCCACGCCCTGCGCCGCCGCCTCAACATCCCCGGCATGCGGGTGATGCAGTTCGGCTTCGGCGACCCCGGCGCCCACATCTACCTGCCGCACAAGTTCGAGCCCAACACCGTCGCCTATACCGGGACCCACGACAACGATACCCTGGTGGGCTGGTGGAAGACCGGGGCCACGGACGGGGAGCGCCGCGCCGTGCGCGCCTATTTCGGCGAGCCCGCCGACGGCATCCATTGGGCGTTCATCCGCGCCGCCGCGGCTTCGGTGGCGGAACTGTGCGTCGTTCCCATGCAGGACGTCCTCGGCCTCGACGGTTCCGCGCGCATGAACGTGCCTAGCCGTTCGGAAGGCAACTGGACTTGGCGGCTGTCTCCGGAGGCGCTGACGCCAGAGCTGGCGCGGAAGCTGGCCGATCTGGCGACCGCTACCGATCGCATCCCTACGGTCCGGGAAGTCCCGCAGCGGCGCCGCGGCGAGAGCGAGGAAGAACCCGCCGCCTGAGCTGCTCACTTCCGCGGGCGCAGAGCGCAGCTCGCTTCCGGCATGCCGCTGCCCTGGAAATACTCTTCCACGGCGGCGCCCACGCGCTCCATCTCGGCCGCCGGCACCTGCGTCTGGTACGACTCGAAAAGATGGCGCTCTTCCTTGCGGATGTGGGCGGAGAGCGTCTCGGCGAAGCGCTGCAGCCCTGGGGCGTCGAGCGAGCGGACCGCGGCCTGTTGCGCCAGGGCGCGCAGCCGAACGTGCTCGGCCAGCAATTCGTCGACCAGGATGCGCAACCCCGCCTGCCGCCGCGCCACCGGAAACAGAAGCTTCTCCTCCGCTTCGAAGTGATAGCGGACCTCGCTCTGGAAGAGCTGCTCGATCTCCACCTGCCAGGCCGTCAGTTGCTCCGGAGAAGGCGCTCCGCTCTGGAGATCGCGCTCCAGCCGAACGCACAGCGCCAGCGCATGCTGGTGCTGGCGGGAGAGCGGGATCAGGTTGCGGTCGCGCAGCATACCCTCATTCTAGCGCTTGACTCGCCAGGGAGCGGGCGCTAGCATGCCCGCGCGTAGAAGTTGCGGCCTCGATTCTCTCTCCGAGGTGGCCGATGGCCGGAGTCAATCCCCGTAGGATCGTGCTGGGCGCCCTGCTGGGCGCCGTGGTATGGAACCTCTTAGGCTACGTCGTGGACGGGGTGGTGCTGGCGCCACGCTATCCCGCCGCCCAGGCCGCCGGGCACTACCTCAAAGAGCCGCGCTATCCCCTGTTTGCGCTCTACTGGATCGTGACGATCTTTCTCGTGGCCTACATCCTGGCGTGGTTCTACGCTGCCATGCGCGCGACCATGGGCCCCGGCCCCCGAACCGCCCTGAAGATCGGCTTCTTCGCCGGCTTTGCCATCGCCTTTCCCATGAGCCTGGCAGAGGCCGCCTGGCTGCCCGTGGACCGCATTTTCGTCTTCTGGCACATGGTGGACCTCTGGGTTGGCGCTCTCCTGGCTACCTTCGTCGCGGGCTGGGTCTACAAGGACTGATCCTCGAGACCGAGCCCGCTTTACTAAAGCCCCGCCAGCGTCGAGAATGGTAGGTTGCATTCCGCGATTCCAGGGAAGCGACGAGCGCCCGGGCGCACCCCGCCAGGGCTGGAGGAAGCCTCATGACCGTGGCCACCGGTGAACTCATCCGTCTGATGAATTACGTGGACGATATTTCCAGCACCTTGCGGCGCATCAACACCAGCCTGCCCTTCCTCAGCGACGACGAGAAGAAGCGCCTGGCCGACTATATGCGCAAGTCGGATCCCAACTTCGTCACCCTGCTGCAGACACTGGAGAGCGAAAGCAAGCGTGCCTGAGGTACGCACGATCGCGGTGATCGGCGCCGGGCCGGTGGGGCAGAGCATCGCCCAGGCCGTGGCCCGCGCCGGGTACCGCACCCTGCTGGAGGACCTGCTGCCCGCCAGCCTGCGTCGCGCCGAGGCGGGCATCCGCCGCCTGCTCGATCGGATGGTGGAGCAGGGCCGGACGACCCGGGCGCAGGCCGACGCCGCCCTCGGCCGCATCCAGTACACCCGCTCGCTGGAGGAGGCCGCCCGCGCCGCCGACCTGGTGATCGAGGCGGTTCCCGACGAGCTCGAATCCAAGCTCGAGATCTTCCTCCTGCTCGACAAGATGTGCCGCCCCGGCACCATCCTGGCTTGCAGCAGCGTTACTCTTCCTCCCAGCGAGATCGCCTCCACAACTTGGCGCCGGGGGCGGTGCTTGGGGCTGCGCTTCAGCGATCCGGCCGCTGGGCCCGCGCGAATCGAGATCGTGCCCACCCGCGAAACCGAGGACGAAGTCGTCGTCGCCGTCACTGCGGTGGCGCGACTCATCGACGGGAGCGCCGCTCTCGTCCCGGAATCCGCAGCGTTCATCCCTGCCGGCACTCCCGAAGCCAAGAGCTAGGCCCACCACTTTCCCGATAACCTTTCTCTCTCTCTCCGGTCTAACCGGCAGGTTTTCCGAACTGGGCAGGCTCGTTTTTCGTCCTGATCGGATAGGACGCTCGGCCGCGAGTTCCTGCCCCTGGGGTGAGACCATGCGCCTGCTGCTCGACATCTTCTCCCAGACCCTGCGCACGCTGTGGGCGCACAAGCTGCGCTCCTTCCTCACCATGTTCGGCATCGCCTGGGGGGTCTTTTCGCTGCTGCTGCTGGTAGGGATGGGCGAAGGCTTCCGCACCGGCAACAAAAAGCAGCTCGACACCATCGGCGAGAACATCATGTTCCTCTTCGGGGGGCGGATTCCCGCCGCTCCCGGCAGCCACACCGCCAGCCGCACCTTCCAAGTCACCTACGCCGACTACCTCAGCATCAAGAACCAGGCGCGCGAGGTCCGCTACGTCACCCCGGTGCTCATCCGCGGCGACATGCGCATGAACTACGACAGCCAGAGCACCAACGGGCAGATCCTCGGGGTCACGCCCAACTACAACAAGCTGCGCTTCATGCCCATGCTGGACGGGCGCTGGCTGGACGAAAACGACGACGCCGACCACCACTACGTGGTGGTGCTGGGCAACGAGCTCTACAACAACCTCTTCAACGGCAAGCGCGCCATCGGGGCCACCGTGCTGCTCAACGGCTACCGCTTCGTGGTGGTGGGCACCTGCAAGAAGATGCGCGGCGAGGCCAGCGCCACCGACATGCGCGCCTTCATCCCCTTCAGCGTGATGCGGGAGCACTTCCCGCTGGCCGACGCCGACCATCCCGACTCCCCCGATTCCATCACCTACATCAACTACCAGCCCAAGGACCCCGACCGCGACCTGGAGACGCGGCGCGAGGTGCGTGTGCTGGTGGGCCAGAACCACGGTGGCATCGATCCCGACGTGGACGACTACTGGTTTGACTGGGACACCATCGACCAGTTGCGCACCACCGGCAAGATCTTCGACGCCATGAACACCTTTCTGGGGAGTGTGGGGCTGGTCACGCTGCTGCTGGGCGCCATCGGGGTCATCAACATCATGCTGGTGGCGGTGGGCGAGCGCACCCGCGAGATCGGGTTGCGCAAGGCCCTGGGCGCCACCAACGGCAGCATCCTGACCCAGTTCTTCCTCGAGGGCGCCTTCCTGACAACGCTGAGCGGCAGCATCGGCATCGTGGCCGCGTGGCTGGCGATGATCCTGCTGGGCAAGCTGCCCACCCCGCCCGGCTTCGATCCCCCGCAACTGGTTCCCTCGTCGGCGGCCATCGCCGTGCTCTCGCTGTCGCTGGCCGGCATCGTGGCTGGGCTCTATCCGGCGCGCAAGGCCGCCCTGCTCACCCCGGTCGAGGCCCTGCGCCAGGAATAAGGAGGAGGTAAGGTCATGGTCCGCGATCTGCTCTCCGAATCGGTGGAAGCCATGCGCTTCAACCGCCGCCGCACCGCTCTGACCATGCTGGGCATGGCCTGGGGCATCGCCACCGTGGTGCTGCTGCTGGCCTATGGCTCCGGCTTCCAACTCGCCGTCGAGAACATCTTCGCCAACTTCGGCACCAAGCTGATCGGGGTCTTTCCCGGACGCACCTCGCTGCAGGTGGGCGGCAACAAGGCGGGGGCCGAGGTGCGCCTCACCATGGATGACATCGATCGCCTGCGCACCAACGTCGCCCTCATCAAGCGCATCTCCCCAGCCTTCTGGAAGCAGGGCAAGATCGCCCGCGACGAGCGCAACTACGAGTGGTCGGTGGCCGCGGTCGCTCCCTCCTTCCAGCAGATCCGCAACTTCGAGATCGACTACGGCCGCTTCTTCAACCAGGAGGAAGTCAACCAGCGGGCGCGCGTGGTAGTGCTGGGCTCCGACGCCAAAAGCAAGCTCTTCTCCGGGCAATATGCGGTCGGCGACACCGTCCGCATCGACGGCCTCACCTTCGAGGTGGTCGGCGTCCTGCGCCCCAAGATGCAGGAGGGCAACAACGACGATATCAACACCCAGGTCTATATCCCCTACACCACCATGGGCGACCTGACCGACACCCGGTACCTGGGCGGCATCTGGATGGACTACGAGGGCATGGACTACGATAAGGTGGAACAGTCGGTGCGCAGCGTGCTGGCCAACGCCCACGGTTTCGATCCCCACGACAAGCGCGCCGTCTACGTGGCCAACGTGCTCAAGGACCTGACCCAGTTCCACATCATCACCACCGGGCTGAAGATCCTGCTGGCCTTCATCGGCACTCTCACTCTGGGCATTGGTGGCGTGGGGCTGATGAACATCATGCTGGTCTCGGTGCAGCAGCGCACGCGCGAGATCGGGACGCTGAAGGCGTTGGGGGCGCGCCGGCGCTCCATCCTCTTCCAGTTCCTGGCCGAGGCCCTGACCATCACCGGGCTGGGCGGGCTGCTGGGAGTGCTGCTGGCCTACCTCATCTCCCTGGCGGTGGGCTCGTTGACGCTGTACAGTGCGGTGGCCAAGCACGCCGACGCCGGCGACATCCGCCTGGCCATCTCGCCTACGTCGCTGCTGACCGCCCTGGTCATCCTGGGGCTGGTAGGAGTGGTCAGCGGCATGCTGCCGGCGGTCAAGGCCTCGCGCCTCGACCCCATCGAGGCCCTGCGCTACGAGTGACCGCTGGTGGTGCGGCGCCGGCCGCACGACGGTGTCAGCCTGAGGCCCTTTCGGGGTCGCAGGACCTCGCGCAGCCGCACAGTCCCGACCGACCACACTCCCTCTAATTCGCCGGAGAAGCCCGCCCGGGGACTTGACCGGGCCGGGAGCGTCGCCGCGATCACGTGCGCAGGAAGTCAAGGGCCGCTTCTGCTACAGTGAGTGCTGCAGCCGACGCCGTCGCCGGAACCGCGGCGGCCTTTGCTTCGTATTGCTTAGCAGGAGCGGCCGACGCGCCGGGGATGGCCATCATGCGGGTGTTCCTCGACATCTTCCTCCAGATCCTGCGCACCCTGTGGGCGCACAAGCTGCGCTCCTTCCTGACCATGTTCGGCATCGCCTGGGGGGTGGGCTCCCTGCTGCTGCTGGTGGGGGTGGGCGAAGGCTTCCGCACCGGCAACGAGCGGGAACTGAGCGAGATCGGCCAGAACATCATGTTCATCTTCCCCGGGCGGGTGCCGGCGGTGCCGGGGCAGGGGCAGGGCATGCGCCGTTACTACCTCACCTACCAGGATTACCAGGAGATCGCGCGCCTGCCGCACGTGCGCTACGCCTCGCCTCTGCTGCTGCGCAACGACATCCGTGCGGTCAGCGAGTTCCAGAGCTCCAACGGCCAAGTCACCGGGGTGCTGCCCATCTTCGACCAGATCCGCTACCTGCCCATGGGCAAGGGGCGCTGGCTCAACGACCTCGACAACGAGCAGCGCCGCAACGTGGCCGTGCTCGGCTACGAGATGAAGCGCAACCTCTTCCCCGACGATGAGGCCCCCATCGGCAGGCACATCCTGCTCAACGGCATCCGCTTCCAGATCGTGGGCGTGCTCTCCAACTTCACCAAGGACGAGAACAACTCCACCAACGTCCGCGCCTTCATCCCCTACTCCACCATGGCAGTCTATTTCCCCATGAAGGGCATCGACACCCCCGACGCCGTCACCTTCATCAACTTCCAGCCCACCAGCCGGGAAGAGCATACGCTGGCCAACGAAGAGGTCCACAAGGTGGTGGCCCGCAACCACAACTTCGACTGGCACAACGAGGACGCTTTCGAGGAGTGGGACACCATCCAGAACGCGGAGATGGTGGGCAAGATCTTCGACGCCATGAACTACTTCCTGGGCTTCGTGGGCATCGTGACCCTGGCCCTGGGCGGCATCGGCATCATCAACATCATGCTGGTCTCGGTGAGCGAGCGCACCAAGGAGATCGGGCTGCGCAAGGCGCTGGGCGCCACCAACCGCAACATCCTCACCCAGTTCTTCCTGGAGGGGGTGATGCTGACGGTGGTCAGCGGGGGCATCGGGTTCGCGGCCGCGGCCGGCCTGATGGCGGCGCTGCACCAGTTGCCTTCGCCTCCGGGCTTCGATCCCCCCACCCTGGTGCCGTTCACTGCCATGCTGGCGATGGCCTGCCTCTCGCTGGCCGGCATCGCTGCCGGACTCTATCCCGCACGCAAGGCCGCGCAGCTGGAGCCGGTGGAGGCCTTGCGGCAGGAGTGAATCATGCTGCGTGACCTCCTCCAGGAAGCCTACGGCGCCATGCGCTACAACCGGCGGCGCACCGCCCTGACCCTGCTGGGCATGGCCTGGGGCATCGCCACCGTCATCCTGCTGCTCTCCTACGGGGCCGGCTTCGGCGTGGCCATCGACAACATCTTCGCCAACTTCGGCGCCAAGGTGATCGCCGTCTTCCCCGGCCGCACCTCCATGCAGGCGGGGGGCGCCAAGGCCGGCGTCCAGATCCGCTTCCCGCTCGACGACGTGGACCGCCTTTCCAACTCCGTCCCCCTCATCAAGCACATCTCCCCCGACGTGGACCGCCAGATGACGGTGGTGGCCGACAACCGCTCCTTCGACTTTCCGGTGTCGGGCAACTACCCCAACATCCAGAACATCCGCGTGCTCAAGCCGGAGGTGGGCCGCTTCTTCGATGAGGAAGACGAGCTGCAGCACGCGCGCGTGGCCGTGATCGGCTCGGAGGCCAAGAGCAAGCTGTTCAGCGGCCGCTACGCGGTGGGCGAGTACATCCGCATCAACGGCCTCAGCTTCCAGGTGATCGGCGTGCTCGCTCCCAAGATGCAGGAGGGCAACGACGATATCAATCGCATCGTCTACATCCCCTTCACTGCCATCGGCGACCTGGTCAACACCCAGTACATCGACGGCATGTGGATGGACTACGAAGGCATGGACTACGAGCGGGTGGAGGACATGGTGCGCGGCACCCTGGCCGAGGCCCACCAGTTCCGCCCCGACGACCACCGCGCCATCTTCCTCTTCAACTCCATGCGCCAGGTCTCGCAGTTCCGCATCATCACCGCCGGGCTGCAGATCCTGCTGGCCTTCATCGGCGCCCTCACCCTGGGCATCGGTGGAGTGGGGCTGATGAACATCATGCTGGTTTCGGTGCAGCAGCGCACCCGCGAGATCGGGGTGCTCAAGGCGCTGGGCGCGCGCAAGCGCCACATCCTGCTCCAGTTCCTCTCCGAAGCCCTGGCCATCAGCTTTGCCGGCGGCGCCATCGGCGTGGTCTTCTCCTTCATCATCGCCAAGTCGGTGGGCTCGCTTACCCTCTACAGCGCCCTGGCCAAGAACGCCGAGGCCGGCGATATCCACCTGATCATCGATCCCGGCAACCTCCTGGTGGCCACCGGGATCCTGATCTTCGTGGGCATCATCAGCGGCATGGTGCCGGCCATCCGCGCCTCCCGCCTCGATCCCATCGAGGCCCTGCGCTACGAGTAAGATCCACCGCTGAGATCGCAGAGAGCGCAGAGGACTCCGGATTTCACGGCCCACTCTTGCATCCTGGCGGCAGCGCGCCACCGTGGCACATCTCGCAGGGCGGCATTTGGGTTAGCCTGGGGCGTAAACGCCGGGGTGGGGAGCGGAGAACCTCCGAGCCCCGGCAGGGGCGGCACGCTCCCATTTACAATCGAGCCGTGTCCCAAGCCCCCAATCCCCGCCTGCAGCGCGTGCTGGAGCAACTGCGCCTCTACGAGCACCCCCTGCTCGACTTCGACGCCCGCGCCAAGGGCGAGGGCGTGGAGGTGGTCATCCGCTTCAAGGATCCCAAGGTCAAGGTCCACACCTACTTCTTCGAGCTGCATCCGCGCGACCTCGACCACCCGTCCTTCGAGTGGCACTTCCAGCGTCAGCTCTACGACTGCCTGCACGACTACTTCGTCGAGATGTTCACCCGCACACCCCAGGACCGCAAAGACCGCCAGGCCCGGGAGCGTTCGTGAGCCTGCGCGCGGTGATCGAAGAAGAGGTCCGCCAGCGCGGTCCCATCCCGTTCTCGCGCTACATGGAGCTCTGCCTCTACCATCCTGAGCTCGGCTACTACAGCCGCCCGCAGGAGAAGTTCGGCAAGGCCGGCGATTTCTACACCGCGAGCGACGTGCACGCCGTCTTCGGCCGTCTGCTGGCCCGGCAGTTCGAGGAGATGTGGCGCGCCCTGGACTCGCCCCGCAGCTTCGTGATCTGCGAGCTGGGCCCCGGCCGCGGCTTGTTCGCCCGGGACGTGTTGGACTGGTGCGCGAAGAAGTTCCCCGCACTGCACGAAGCTCTACGCTTCTCGCTGGTGGAGAATTCGTCCGATCTGCGCCAGCGCCTGGCGGAGCGCTTCTCAAGGGAGATTGCCGCAGGGCGGGCCGAGGTCTGCGCCTCGCTCGAAGAGTCGCGCGGGCCGCTTGCGGATGCCGTCGTCTTCGCCAACGAGTTCTTCGACGCCTTGCCCGTGGAGGCGGTCACCCCGGAAGGGCAGGTGTATGTGGACGTCGAGGATGGGAAGCTGGTCGAGCGCTTTCGTCCGCCCTCACCCGAGGCGCACGCCTTCCTCGACCGCTACGGCGTCCGGCCGGAGCCGGGCGAGCGCGTCGAGGCCCCGCTGGCGGCGATGGGCTCCATGCAGAAGATCGCATCCCGGCTGACCCGCGGTTTTGCTGTCATCATCGACTACGGCTACACCCGGGAGGAGCAGCTTGCCGGGCGCCATCGCGGCACGCTCATGACCTATCGCCAGCACACCGCCGGCGAGGATCCCTACGAGGCCCCCGGCGAGCAGGACATCACCGCCCACGTCAACTTCACCGCCCTGCGCGCGGCGGCTGAGGCGGCGGGCCTCGAGAGCCTCGGCCTGCTGACCCAGGCGCAATTCCTCATGGGTATCGGCCAGGTCGACGAACTCGCCGACGCCTTCGAACCCTGTCTCCTGCCTCAGGAGCGCGCCAAGGTGACGCTCCAGCTCAAGCATCTGGTCACTCCGGCAGGCATGGGGGAGACCTTCCAGGTGCTGGTGCTGGCCCGCGGCGTGGAAAAAGAAAAGGCCGCTCGCTTGAGCGGCCTGGCCTTTGCCCGGTAACCGTCGTCCGCCGGCTGTTAGTTGCCCTCCGTGGGCTTCGCACCCCGGTAGGGCGTGGAGAGATACTTGCGCGCCTCTTCCAGCGCGTTCTGGGTGTTGTCGTTCGTCTGCAGGGCCTGGCGGT
>DASPRL010000126.1 GCA_035624475.1 Terriglobales bacterium | reverse complement strand
CTGAAATTCATGATGCGAGTAGCGCGCCTGGCCCTCTGCAATATTGCTGGGAACGGAGACCGCTGCCCGGCGCAACTGGCTGGTGGAGTACTTACTCCTCGATCACGAACGGTCGCAACTTGCGCAGCACCGACTCGGGCGCCTGCGCTTCCAGCTCCACGAAGCCGTCCTGGTAGGCGCGGAAGAAGATGCGGGCGCGGGCCTCGAGCAGGGAGAGGGCCTTGCCCTCCTTCTGCGGAATGCGCAGGCGCACGCGGCTGAGCGGGTCCTCCTCGAGCATCTGGTCGATGCGCTCCAGCAGGGTGGAGATACCGATACCGCGCAGCGCCGAGATGTGCAGGGTGGAGGCGTCGTCGCACAGGCTCTCGCGCTCGAGCGCCGGCAGCAGGTCCACCTTGTTGAGCACGCGCAGGCGGGGCTTGCCCTGCACCTCCAGCTCGCGCAGCACCTCCTCCACCTGCGCCGCCTGCTCGGCGGCGAGCGGGCTGGTGGCGTCGCAGACGTGCAGCAGCAGGGCCGCGCGCTGCACCTCCTCCAGGGTGGCGCGGAAGGAGGTCACCAGGGTGTGGGGCAGATGGCGGATGAAGCCGACGGTATCGGAGAGCAGCACCTGGCGGCGGGAAGGCAGAGTGACGGCGCGGATGGTGGGATCGAGGGTGGCGAACAGGCGCGGCGAGGCGTCCACCCCAGCCTGGGTCAGGGCGTTGAAGAGCGTGGACTTGCCGGCGTTAGTGTAGCCCACCAGGGCGACGGTGGAGACCGGCACCGACTCCCGCCGCTGGCGTTGCTGGGCGCGGATGCGGCGCACGTTCTCCAGTTGCTGCTGGATGTGGCGGATGCGCCGGTAGATGCGGCGGCGGTCGGTCTCCAACTGGGTCTCGCCCGGGCCACGGGTGCCGATGCCGCCGCCCAGCTGCGACATCTCCACGCCCCGCCCCGTCAGCCGCGGCAGCAGGTACTGCAACTGCGCCAATTCCACCTGCAACTGGCCTTCCCGGGTGCGGGCGTGGCGGGCGAAGATGTCGAGGATGAGCTGGGTGCGGTCCACCACCCGCACCCGCACCGCCTTCTCGATGTTGCGCTGCTGCGAGGCGGAGAGATCGTGGTCGAAGACCAGGAGGTCGGCGCCGGCGGAGGCGGCGGCTCCGGCGATCTCCTCCAGCTTGCCGCGCCCGATGAGGGTGGCGGGATCGGGCTTGTCCTTGTGCTGCAGGAACTCGCCCACTACCTGGGCGCCGGCGCTGGCGGCCAGCTCCTGCAGCTCCGCCATGGACTCTTCGGCGCTGAACTCGGCCGCGCGGGGAGCGCGGGCGGCGGCGGCGGACGCCGGCCTGGCGGCTGCGCGCGCCAGCCGCGCCCCGGGAGGGAGCGCGCCCGCGTCTCCGCGGCTACCCGGCCGGGGCGCGCGGCTCGGGCGGTAGTCCAGGCCCACCAGGAAGGCGCGCTCGCGGGCGGTCCTGCCGTCCGCAGAAGACACTCCAGCGGGCGCCTGCCGGGACCCCGCGCGGGGGGGACTGCTGCGAATGGGCTATGCCTCCGTGCCCGAGGGAGCGACCGGGTTGGCCGCCGGCTGGGGCGCGCTGGCAGCTACCGGTCTCGGCTCGGCGTGCGGCCCCGCCTTGGCCATGACCACCGTCGAGATGGCGTGCTTGAAGATCAGCTGTTCCTGGTTGTTGGTCTCCAGCACCACGGAGTACTTGTCGAAGGAGCGGATGCGTCCCGTCAGCTTCACCCCGCTCATCAGGTAGATGGTGATGATGGCCTTGTCCTTGCGGGCGCTGTTGAGGAAGGAGTCCTGGATGTTCTGTGCCGGCTTGTTGTCCATCGCCGATCTCCTTGAGAACCACTGGGCAGGCCCGGCCAGGATCAGCCCGCCGCTGCTTCCACGATACGGCTTTCCCCGCCGGGTTTTCAACCCCGCCCCGGCTGCCCGGCCGGTGCCAGGCGGAGAGCGGCGGGCAAGCGCATTGACATTCCGCACGCAACGTGGGAGTATCAGGCCGCTTTCTGCGGCTTCATAGACGACCGGGGGACGATGGCTGCCGCAAGGCGGTCCATCCCACACGGCGCAACCAGGGAATTACGCCAAGCATGAGTCCCGGTCTTCCGGGACTCGTTTTTTGTCTCTCGCGGACGCCGTCGAACCTCGGATCAGAGCGGAGGAATCGCGATGCACATCCTGGCCGCATGGAGTTCGATCCCCTTCCACCCCCCTTCGGATTTCAACAGCATCTATCTCATCGTGCTGCGATGGATCCACTTCCTGGCCGGGATCACCTGGATCGGCCTGCTCTATTTCTTCAACCTGGTGAACGTCCCCTTCATGAAGGAGCTGGACGGGGCCACCAAGGGCAAGGTCATCCCCTCGCTGATGCCCAAGGCGCTGTGGTGGTTCCGTTGGGGTGCGGTGGTGACGGTGCTGGCCGGCCTCTTCTATTGGGAGAACAGCGTGCGCGGCAACGTCGCCTACCTGCACTCCAACGGCGTCACCCAGGCCTCCGAGGGCATGGTGCTGGGCACCTTCTTCGCGATCTGGATCGGGGCCTGGCTGATCGAGTACATCCTGCTCGCGCCGGTGAAGGGAGCACTGAACAACGGCAAGGTGCTGTGGGTGCTGATCCTGATCCTGGTGACGGCCGCAGCCTGGCTCTTCCTGGACCTCAACTCGAACGTGGAATACGCCAACAACGTGCTCGCCATCGGAGTGGGCGGCGGTCTGGGCATCATCATGCTGCTCAACGTCTGGGGCATCATCTGGCGCAACAACAAGAAGACCATCGCCTGGACCAAGGCCAACGCCGCCGACGGCACCCCCATCCCGGCGGAAGCCGCCAAGCTGGCGCGCCAGGCCTTCCTGGCCTCGCGCACCAATACCTGGCTCTCCATCGCCCTGCTCTTCTTCATGGCGGCGGCCAGCCACTACGCCCTGTTCGGAAAGTAGCCCGCGCGCAAGCGCTGCCAAGGCCCTCGCCCCGGCGAGGGCTTTTCCTTTGTGTGAGAATGGACGCGTGGATGCATCCGGCTACCGGCGGGGGATCTCGCTCTTCAATGCCGGGGATTTCTTCGACGCCCACGAGGCCTTGGAGGACGTCTGGCGGGAGGCCGCGGGCCGCCGCAAACTCTTCCTGCAGGCGCTGATCCAGATCGCGGTGGGCCTGCACCACCACTCCACCGGAAACCTCGCGGGAGCGCGCTCGCTGCTGGCGCGGGGCGGGAAGAAGCTGGCCGGCTATCCCGCCGCCTACGCCGGCCTGGACGTGGCCGGGCTGCGGCGCGCCCTCGCCCGCTGGGAGGAAGCCCTGGCCGCCGGCGTGCCCACGCCCGCGCCGCCTCGCCTGCGTCGCCCCGCCAAGCCCCCGCTCCGCGCCCGGCGGTGATAGACTTTTTTTGCCGCCCGTGAAGACCGCTTCCACCACGAAGAAGCCGCGACCAGCGCCGGCCCGCGCCGGCGAGATGCGGCGCATCCCGCAACTGGACCTCACCCGCCAGTACGCCGGCATCCGCCAGGAGGTCGCCGCGGCGCTGGCGCGCGTCTGCGACTCGCAGCGCTTCATCCTGGGGGAAGAGGTCGCCGCCTTCGAGCGCGAGCTCGCCACCTTCACCGGCGCGGCCACCACCGTGGCCTGCGCCTCCGGCACCGACGCCCTGTGGCTGGCGCTGGTGGCCGCCGGGGTGCAGCCCGGCGACGAGGTGCTGACCACCGCCTTCAGCTTCATCGCCACCGCCACCGCCATCGCCCGCGCCGGCGCCCGCCCGGTGCTGGTGGACATCGATCCCCTCACCTTCAACCTCGATCCCGTCCAGACCCGCCACAAGGTGAACAGCGCGCTGACCTCGCGGCTGCGCGCCATCCTCGCCGTCCATCTCTACGGCCAGTGCGCGCAGATGGACGAGCTGCAGAACATCGCGGCGGAAGGCAAGCTGGTGCTGCTGGAAGACGCGGCCCAGTCCTTCGGCGCGGCCTGGAGGGGGCAGCGCGCCGGCTCGCTGGCCGCGGCCGCCGCCCTCAGCTTCTATCCCACCAAGAACCTGGGCGGCTTCGGGGACGGCGGCGCGGTCGCCACCAGCGAGCCTGGGATGGCCGAGCGCATGCTCAGCCTGCGCAACCACGGCATGCGCGAACGCTATCGCCACGACGAGATGGGATGGAACAGCCGCCTGGACGCGCTCCAGGCCGCGGTGCTCCGGGTCAAGCTGCAGCACGTCAACGAGTGGAACCAGCGCCGCAACCAGGTGGCCGAGAGCTACGGGCGCCTGCTGGCCAAGGCCGGACTGTCCGCGCCCCGCTCAGCCTCGCAGCCCGCCCCGGTGCAGCCGCCGCACGTGCTGGCCGAGGCCTACCACGCCTGGCACCAGTACGTGATCCGGGCGGAGCGCCGCGACGACCTGCGCCACTTCCTGGCCGAGCGCGGCGTCGCCACCGAGGTCTATTACCCCATCCCCATGCACCTGCAGCAGTGCTTCGTCTACCTGGGCTACGCCGAGGGCAGCTTCCCGGAGGCCGAGCGCGCCGCGCGCGAGGTGCTGGCCCTGCCCATGTTCCCCGAGCTGGAGCCCGAGGAGCAGGAGTACGTGGTCGCCGCCATGGCGCAGTTCTATTCTTGAGTTTCTAGTTCCTCGTTTCTAGTTTCCAGAAAAGGCCGGCTGCCCCACTCAAGTGTTCTTTGAGCGGGTTATCTCCCAGGCGAATCTCAGCTTGCTTCCGGGAGGGCACGACTTCAGTCGTGCCGTAAGAAAGCCAACCCACTGATTTGTCATCCTGAGCGAGCGCCACTTTGCGGCTTGGCCGCAAAGTGGCGCGAGTCGAAGGACCCCTACTCCTTCTCCTTCGACCCTTCCATAACGATGACAGGGATTTTCGGAGATCCTCTTGGCTAAAGGGGTCCTTCGGTCGCCCTTCCTTGCCCGCTCTCCCGCCAGGCGGGATCGCGGCCGGTCGGGCTTCCTCAGGATGACAATCCGAAGAAGCGGCTACGTCCGGCACGACTGAAGTCGTGCCCTCCCGGAATCGCTCGAGAAACTAGAAACGAGAAACTGGAAACTCGAGGCAGACTACTTCCCTTTCCGCGACTTGGGCCTCTCTGCGCCCGGGGCCAGCACCTCCCGCACCACCACCGTGTTCATCTTGAACTTGTGCTCGGCCACCTGGCCGTCCTTGTCCTGCAGGCGCAGGAAGAAGACGGGCAGCTTGCCCTCGCGCCCGCCGAAGTCCTCCTCACCGACGCGGGCGGGCAGCAGGCCGTAGAGCCGGCTCTGGCGGTAGGCGGTCTCATAGCGCTGCTTCCTCGGGTTCCAGGTGAAGACCCGCACCTGGTTGAAGTCGAAGGGCAGACCATCCTTGGGATCGGTGAGCAGCAGCAGGAACTGCGGCACCTGCTTCTGGCCGTCGGGCACGCGGTTGAGCACGAAGAACGCGACGATGCGCCGCCCCTCGGCGTACTGCGCCACCTCCAGGGGAACGTCCTCGTCCACCATGCGCGCCAGCACCCAGCCCACGTGGCCCTGGGGATCGCGCAGCAGCCACCAGTCTTCCATGCTGGGGGGGGGGACGGGCTTGCCCGGGGTGGGGACGGGCGTGGCCGCGGCCGGTCCCGAGGTCGCCGGCTTCTCCGCCACCGCGCGCTTCAGCAACTGCACCTTGGTGCCCTCGTCGAGCAGGTAGAGATGCTCGCTGTCGCGGGCGGGCTCGACGTGCACGTTGGCGGGATGGCGGACGGTGGCCTGGGCCTGCACCGGGACGGTGGCGTTGGCCGCGGCCAGTCGCTCCAGCGCCTGGAAGACCTCGGGGCCGGCCAGGTAGCGCGCCTCCATCCAGCCCATCTCGCCGCGGGGCGAGCGCACCCGCACGTAGCGCTCGTTGCGCGCCTTTTCCAGGATCTCGACCTTCTCCCCGTTCTTGACCACGCCCACCTTGGCGTAGACGGCGGCCACGCGGTCGCGCAGCGTGACCTGGGGCACGGCCACGTAGCCGACCTCGATGTTCCTGGAGGAGCCGCGGCGGCATCCGGCCAGGCCCAGCCAGAGCAGCAGAACCAGGCCGGCGGCGAGGGCGGCGAAGGCTGCGCGCCTTCCGCGCGCAGCCGGGAAATGGTTGGAATTGGAGCAGTTCACGGCAGGCGCACCATGATAGCAGCCCGGCGCGGGCTCAGGCGAAGCCCCGCCCGTCGCCGAAGCTGATGCCGATGGCGCGGGCGGCACGCACGGTGTCGCCGTCGGGGTCCACCGCCTTCATGGCGCCGATGGCCTCGGCGATCTCGACGCTCTGGATGCGGGAGCCGCGCAGGCACACCATCTTGCCGAACTCGCCGCGCGCCACCAGTTCCACCGCGGCCACCCCGAAGCGGGTGCTGAGCACGCGGTCGAAGGGGGAGGGCGAGCCCCCGCGCTGCAGGTGGCCGAGCACGGTGACCCGGGTCTCGCGCTGGGTGGCGCGTCCGATGGCGTCGCCCACCAGGGCGCCCACCGAGCCCGCCCGCGGCGCGCTCCGTTTCTCCTCCCCGATCTTCGGCTGCAGCTCCGCCGGCAGCTTCACGCCTTCGGCCACCACCACGATGGTGAAGCGCTTGCCCCGGCCCTCGCGCTGCTTCACGAATTGGCAGACGTGCGCGATGGTGAAGGGGATCTCGGGGATGAGGATGACGTGGGCGCCGCCGGCGATGCCGGCCTCGAGCGCAATCCAGCCGGCGTCGCGGCCCATCACCTCCACCAGCATGATGCGGTGGTGCGACTCGGCGGTGGTGTGGATCTTGTCGATGGCGTCGGTCACCGCGTGCAGCGCGGTGTCGAAGCCGAAGGTGATGTCGGTAGCGGAGAGGTCGTTGTCGATGGTCTTGGGCACGCCCACCACCTTCAGCCCCTTGCGGAAAAGCTGCAAGCCGATCTTCTGGGTGCCGTCGCCGCCGATCAGGATGAGCGCGTCCAGCCCCAGCGCGCGCG
>DASPRL010000125.1 GCA_035624475.1 Terriglobales bacterium | reverse complement strand
GGCGACAACATCGACCAGCGCATCGTGGACTGGCTGGTGGAGGAGTTCAAGAAGGAGGAAGGCCTGGATCTGCGCGCCAAGGGCAACGAGATGGCGCTGCAGCGCCTGCGCGATGCCGCCGAGAAGGCCAAGATCGAGCTGTCGACCACGCTCGAGACCGAGATCAACCTGCCCTTCATCACCGCCGACGCCAGCGGGCCCAAGCACCTGGTGAAGAAGCTCACCCGCGCGCGCCTGGAGCAGATGGTGGAAGACATCATCCAGCGCTCGGTGGCGCCCTGCAAGCAGGCCATCAAGGACGCCGGCATCGACGCCAAGAAGATCGACGAAGTAGTCCTGGTGGGCGGGCAGACGCGCATGCCGCGCATCCAGCAACTGGTGCGAGAACTCTTCGGCAAGGAGCCGCACCGCGGCGTCAACCCCGACGAAGTGGTGGCGGTGGGCGCGGCGGTGCAGGCGGGCGTGCTGGGCGGCGAGGTCAAGGACCTGCTGCTCTTGGACGTCTCCCCGCTCACCCTCTCCATCGAGACGCTGGGCGGCGTGGCCACCACCATGATCCCGCGCAACACCACCATCCCCACGCGCAAGACGGAGAACTTCTCCACCGCGGCCGACAGCCAGACCTCGGTGGAGGTCCACGTCATGCAGGGCGAGCGCCCGCTGGCGGCGCAGAACCGCACCCTGGGCAAGTTCCACCTGACCGGGCTGCCGCCGGCCCCGCGGGGCGTGCCTCAGATCGAGGTCACCTTCGACATCGACGCCAACGGCATCCTCAACGTGACCGCCAAGGACATGGCCACGGGCAAGGACCAGAAGATCACCATCACCTCCTCGTCCGGCCTCTCCAAAGAGGAGGTGGAGCGCATGGCCAAGGAAGCGGACTCGCACTCCGCCGAGGACAAGGCCAAGCGCGAGGAGATCGAGGCGCGCAACCAGCTCGACTCCATGGTCTACAGCATCGAGAAGATGCTGAAGGAGCATGGCGAGAAGATCTCGGCTTCGGAGAAGTCCGAGGTGGAGAGTGCGCTGGCCGACGCCAAGAAGGCGCTGGAGGGCTCGGACAAGGCGGCCATGGAGTCGGCGCGCGAGCGCCTGACCTCGGCCTCGCACAAGCTGGCGGAGCAGATGTACCGCGCCGCCCAGCCCGCGGGCGGGGCTCCCGGCGGCCAGCCTTCCGGCGAGTCTGCCGGCGGCGAGAAGAAGAAGGACGAGGGCGTCATCGACGCGGAGTACGTGGACGTAGACGAGAAAAAGAAGTAGATCGTTCGTTTAACATCACGAGCGAAGCGAGGGAACCCTATCGTCGCCAAGATTCTCGGTCAGTAGGGCTCCCTCCGGCTTCGCCGTCGGGATGTAATTCAAGAGCGGGGTGAAGCGATGCTGCGAAGGCTTGCCGTGCCTGCCCTGATTCTGGCCCTGGTGGCCCCTATCGTCGCCCAACAGAAGGCCACCGCCACCGACGAGCTCACCGCGCTGCTGCACCACTTTTTGGACGCGGCGGGGCGTAACGACAAGGCCGTCTTCCAGAGCTTCTGGGCCGAGGACGTGCTCTACACCGGCTCCTCCGGGCGGCACGTCACCAAGGCCGACATCATGAAGTCGCTGGATGAGCCGGCGAAGCCCGACGAGCCCCAGTCCACCTTCGACGCCGACCAGATCACGGTGCACGCCTACGGCGACTTCGCCGTGGTCGCCTTCCGCCTCATCCAGAACGTGGTGAACAAGGACGGCTCGAAGGAGACGCACTACTACCGCAATACCGGGACCTTCCAGAAGCGCGACGGCCGCTGGCAGGCCATCGCCTGGCAGGCGACCAAAGTGCCGGAGCCGGAGAAGGCGAAGTAGGGATAACAGGAGATTCTCATTAGAAATGTCATCCTGAGCGAGGCATGTCCGGCGCCGTGCGCCGAACATACCGAGTCGAAGGACCCCCGGGATGCTTGTGCTACGATGCCGCCCAGAGGCGTTCTGGCCATGCAGCAGAAGTACTGGACCTATATCGCAGCCAGCAAGAGCGGAACGCTCTACGTCGGCATGACCAACGACATCGTACGCCGCATGTGGGAGCACAAGAGCGGCGAGTTTGAGGGCTTCGCCAGTAAGTATCACTGTGACCGGCTGGTGTACTGGGAGAGCTTCGACGACGTTCGCAAAGCCATTGACCGGGAAAAGCAACTGAAGGGCTGGCGGAGGTCGAAGAAGATCGCGCTGATCGAGTCCCTCAACCCGCGCTGGCAGGACTTGGCGGAGAAGTGGGGAGCGGAGATGGCGTTTGCGGGGGAATCGATCAAGGGCCGGTGAGAATTCCCTGGAGCATTCTGGTGGGAAGTGACGGTGGCGGGGTCCTTCGACTCGCCATGACCGTTTGCAGAGCAAACGGTCATGGCTCGCTCAGGATGACATTTGTAAAAAGAGACAATGCCGACCGCGACTAGAGATTATTACGGCATCCTCGGCGTGAAGAAGAACGCCTCCGCCGAGGATATTCGCAAGGCCTTCCGCAAGCTGGCGCGCAAGTACCATCCCGACGTCAATCCCGGCGACAAGGCGGCGGAAGAGCGCTTCAAGGCGCTGTCGGAGGCCAACGACGTCCTCTCCGATCCCAAAAAGCGCAAGATCTACGACCAGCTCGGCTACTACAGCGACCAGATCGATCCCGCGGCGGCCGAGGCCTACGCCCGCGCCGGCGGCGGGCCCGGCGGATTTCCCGGCGGCTTCCCCGGCGGAGGTGGCGCCGGGCCGCGTGGCGGCGCCCGCGTCGACTTCAGCGGCTTCGATTTCTCCGACCTCTTCGGCGCCGGCGCCGAACCGCCCAGGAAGGGCGGCGGCTTCAAGGACATCTTCTCCAGCCTCTTCCGCGGCGGCGGCGAGGAAGAAGGCTTCGGCCCGCAGGCGGGCTCCGACCTGGAGTACCAGGCGCAGATCGGCTTCTGGCAGGCCATCAAGGGCGGGGTAGTGAAGCTGAACGTCAGCCGCCAGGAGGCCTGCCGGCAATGCGCCGGGCGCGGCTATCTGGAGAGCGCGCGCGCCTGCCCCGAGTGCAAGGGCTCGGGCCAGGTGACGCAACTGGGCGGGCGCATGAAGTTCAACACTCCCTGCCCGCACTGCGGCGGCTCGGGACGCGAGCGCTCGGCCTGCCCCCACTGCCACGGCGCGGGCGTGCTGCAGCGCACGGAATCCATGGAAGTGCGCATCAAGCCGGGGACGCGCGACGGTCAGCGCATCCGCCTGGCGGGCAAGGGCAACGCCGGGCGCGGCGGCGGGCCCGCCGGCGACCTCTATATCATCGTGCGCGGCGGCCAGCATCCGGTCTTCCGCCGCGAGGGCGACGACATCCACCTCACCGTCCCGGTGACGCCCACAGAAGCGGCGTTGGGCGCCAAGGTCGAGGTGCCGACCATCGACGGCCGCGCGCAGTTGCGCGTGCCTCCGGGGACGCAGAGCGGGCAGAAGCTGCGCATGCGCGAGAAGGGCGTGCCCTCGGCGGTCAAGGAAGGCGTGCGCGGCGACGAGATCGTGGAGATCCAGATCGCGGTGCCGCAGGTGCGCGACGAGCGCTCCAAAGAGATCCTGCGCGAGCTGGCCAAGCTGAACCCGGAGGACCCGCGCGCCGGGCTGTGGAAGCAGGTATGAACATCGTCGCGCTCTATCGCAAGATCCCGCGCCCCATCGCCTCCTGCCTGGCGGCGATCTTCGCCTGGGGGATCGCGTTCTCTTTCGGGATGCTGAGCGCCGGCGGCGCCGTCTATCTCTACGACCGCGGCAAGAACGATGCGCGCGATCTGGCGGTCGGGATGACCGCGCTGTTCTCGGTGGGCACTTTTCTCTTCGTGGTCCTGTTCTCCGGGCTGCAGAGACTGCACCACGAGATCTCGGCGCGCACGCCGCGGATCACCCTGGCGGTCTGCCTGGCCGTGGCCGCGGCCGCCACCGCGCTGCTGTGGGACCGGAACTACGCACTCTGGGTCCTGGCGGGGTGGCTCATCCTCCTCTGCGGCAGCGTTCTGGCCTTCCAGGTGAGCAAGCGCATCGCGGCCTACCCGCCCGCCAGGGAGGCCGCGGAAGACGCGCCGTGGAACGGCGTGGATCAGAGGCCGAGGATCGAGGGCTAATGGCGAGACGCAAACGACAAGGCGCCTACATGATCTCGGCGGTGGCCGAAATGTACGGCATCCATCCGCAGACGTTGCGGCTGTACGAGCGCGAAGGGCTGCTCAAGCCTTCGCGCTCCGAGGGCAACACCCGCCTTTATACCGACCAGGACCTGGAGCGGCTGGAGTTCATCCTCTCGCTGGCCCGCGACATGGGGGTGAACATCTCCGGCATCGCCATGATCCTGCAGATGCGGGAGCGCATGGAGGAGATGCAGCGCCAGATCCAGGAGTTCCTCGCCTACATCCAGAAGGAAGTGCTGCCGCGGGCGGCGGGGGCCATGGCCGACCCGGCGCGCGGCGCCATCGTCCCCATCCGCCGCCCCATGGTCGTGCCTCCGCCGCCCACCCCCACCCGAAAGAAACGTTAACCACAGAGGGCACAGAGGGCACAGAGGAAAAGGCAAGAGTCAAAAGGAAGACGGCAAAAAGAGAAGAGCAAAGGACAGCGTCATCATTCCCTCTTACCGTTTGCCTCTTGCTATATGCCTCTTGCCTTTGTCTTCCTCTGTGTCCTCTGTGGTTAAAAAGACCAAAAAAGCACCGCCGGGGTCGCCGGCGGTGCGAGAGAGAGGAAACGAACGAAGCCTTACTGCGGCTGCTGTGGAGCCGGAGGCGGTCCGCCGGGTCCACCCGGGCCCTGGCCGTGCCGGGGGCGCTGCTGCATGCGCTCCTGCATGCGCTGATGCATGCGGTCGGCCACCTCGAAGCGCTCGGCCAGCATCTTGTTCAGCTCGGCGCGCTGCTCCGGGGTGAGGCTCTTGTTGAACTCCAGCCCGGCCTGCACCATGTCGTTCATCGCGGTCGCCTGGCGCTCCTGGATGGCGGAGAGCCGCTTCTGGATCTCCTCCTGGCTGGGGTTGTCCTTGAATATCTCCTGCATCAGGGCGCGGCGGTCCACTTGGCTGGCCTGGAGCTGCTCGCGCATCTTCTGGCGCCGCCCGGCCATCAGGCCGCGCAACTGCTTGGACTGCTCAGGGCTGAGCTTGAGGCGCACCTCGATCTGCGCCAGGCTGCGCTCGCCCATGAAACCCATCTCGCCGCGGCCCATGTGGCCGCGTCCGTAGCGGGCCACCGCCACCGCGCCCGCGCTGCCCACCAGCACCACCGCCGCCGCCACCATCGCCCATATCTTCTTCGTCATACATGACCTCCCTGGGTCGTGTCCTGCCTGAATGTCATCCCGAATGCTATCTACCCCTACTAACCCGTCCGGAGGAGAGAGTTGCGCTCTCCCGGCGGTTTTTTGCGACAATCGTGGGTTCCGGCCCGCACCGGATCCCATGCTGCCCTTCAAGCTGGTGTACAGCGACGGCTACTACCTGCCCATCGGGGCGCACGTCTTCCCCGCGGAGAAGTACCGCCTCATTCACCAGCGCCTGCTGGACGACGCCACCGCCGGCGCCTCGGACTTCCTGGTTCCCGAGCCGGCCCGCGACGAGGACGTCCTGCTGGTGCATACGCCCCAGTACGTCCGGAAGTTGCGCCACGCCATGCTCACGCCTTACGAAGAAATGCAGATGGAGATCCCCTACTCGCCGGACCTGGTGGAGGCCTTCTGGCTGGCTGCGGGGGGCTCGATCCTGGCGGCGCGGCGGGCCCTCCAGGAGAAGGTGTGCTTCAACCTGGGCGGGGGCTTCCACCACGCTTTTCCCGACCACGGCGAAGGCTTCTGCATGATCCACGATGTGGCCATCGCCATCCGCCGCCTGCAGAAGGACAAGCTCATCGAGCGGGCCATGACCGTGGACTGCGACGTCCACCAGGGCAACGGCACCGCCGCCATCTTCGGGCCGCCGGAGAGCGCGCACCTCGGTCTGCCCGCGGGCCAGCCCGCCACCCCCGGGCGCCTGGGCCCGGCGCACGAGCAGGCCATCCACGACGGCGACGTCTTCACCATCTCCCTGCACCAGGAGAAGAACTACCCGGCGTGGAAGCCGCCGTCCTCGATCGACGTGAACCTGCCCGACGGCACCGCCGACAAGGAGTACCTGGCCTGGCTCGACCAGGCGCTGAGCGCGGGGCTGCGCCAGTTCCAGCCCGACCTGCTCTGCTATCTGGCCGGCGCCGACCCTTACCAGGAGGACCAGTTGGGCGGCCTGGCGCTCACCATCGAGGGCCTGAAGAAGCGCGACCTCATGGTCTTCCGTGCCGCCCGCGCCCACAACATCCCGGTGATGGTGACCTACGCCGGGGGCTACGCCCGCAAGGTCGAGGACACGGTCACCATCCACTGCAACACCGTGCTGGCGGCCCAGGAGACCTTTGCCTCCGGCGGGCCGAGCGACTAGAGTTTTCTCAGGGAGTCTTTTCTTAGGGAGTCATGGTTCCGGTTCAGGGCCGCCCGGCGCGGCCCACTACTTCGCAGGAGGATTCCGATGGCGCAGAAGCTGCAGCCGTACAAGGTCCTGGCCCCGCGGG
>DASPRL010000124.1 GCA_035624475.1 Terriglobales bacterium | reverse complement strand
CCAGCGGGTGAGCTCTTCGCCCTGGGCGTCCTTGGCGTTGACCGCGAGGCTCGCGGTGCGGATCTGGCGCGCGGGCTGCTCGAAGGTCTTGGTGACCACGCCGTCGGCGATGGGGTCGTAGACCTCCCGTTCGACGGAGCGGGGCCGGAGGGTCTTGATCTCGGGGTCGGCGCCCAGGTTGCCGTAGAGGTTGATCTGGGGGGTGTGCTGGCTGTCCATGTCTCTCTTCTCCTTTTGGTTCGGTGCTGCTCCCGACGGGACGCGTGGACCCGAGGGGAGAGGAGGCCGGGGTGTCAAGGCCGCGCTTGCGCGCCCGTAGGGCTTGGCCTTGCGGCCCGGCCGCCCCTCGGGTACGAAAGCGGCTGGCAGGAGCGGCCCCTGGAGTTGACCCAGTTTGGTGGACACCTGATCCTTTGAGGGAGAAAGGAGTCCACGATGCGGAGATTCCGAGCACCGTATCCCCTTGAGTTCCGTCGGCAGATGGTGGAGCTAGTCCACGCGGGGCGCACACCTGAAGAGCTGTCGCGCGAGTTCGAGCCGACGGCCCAGGCGATCCGTAATTGGGTGCGCCAGAGCGATCTCGACCAGGGGCGCCGCAGCGACGGGCTGACAAGCGCCGAGCTGACTGAGCTGCGGCAGCTACGGCGGGAGAACCGCCAACTGCGCGAAGAGCGGGAGATCTTGGCAAAAGCCGCGGCCTGGTTTGCTCGGGAGACCGGTTCGATCCCACCGCGGTCTTCGAATTCGTGAAGGCAAACCAGGCCATGTACGCGATCCGAAGGATGTGCGATCTGCTGGGCGTCTCCCCCAGCGGGTACTACGCGTGGGCAGGTCGTCCACGCTCGCAGCGTGCGCAGTCAGATGAGGCGCTGTTGGCACAGATCCGGAGCATTCACCAGCGTTCGCGAGGCACCTACGGAGCGCCTCGGATCCACGCCGAGTTGGCCGCGGAGGGGACGCGCGTCAGCCGCAAGCGGGTGTCGCGGCTGCTCCACGAAGCAGGGCTTCAGGGAGTCAGCCGGCGCAGCCGCTTCTCGACCACAGTGCGCGACCAGCGGGCCCGCCCGGCTCCCGACCTGGTGGAGCGCAACTTCACAGCCGCAGGCCGTGACCGGCTCTGGGTCGCCGACATCACCTACATCCCGACTTGGTCGGGGTTCCTCTATCTGGCCGTGGTCGTCGATGCCTGGAGCCGCCGTGTCGTGGGCTGGGCGATGGAGACCCATTTGAGAACCGAGCTCGTGCTCGCCGCCTTGAACATGGCGTTGGGGCAGCGCCGGCCCCAGGAGGTGATCCACCATTCCGACCAAGGTACGCAGTACAGCGCGTTCGCGTTCGGCCAGCGCTGCCGCCAGGCCGGGGTCCGGCCCTCGATGGGCTCGGTCGGTGACTGCTTCGACAACGCGCTGTGCGAGAGCTTCTTTGCGACGCTCGAGTGCGAGCTGCTGGCTCGCCAGCGCTTCCGCACCCAGTCCGAAGCCCGGCTGGCGGTGTTCGACTTCATCGAGAGTTGGTACAACCTCCGCCGCCGGCACTCAGCCCTCGGCTACCTGAGCCCTGCCGCCTTCGAGAAGCTCGCGGAGGCCGCCTGAGATGCGCGTACCAGCCGGCCCCGTGTCTGTATCCTTAAGGTCGTGGAGCTGGGGGGCTCTGCCCCCCAGACCCCCCCAAAGAAGAGACTTGCGGCCCAACCCATAAACTGTCCATCAAACCGGGGCAGGCCCATTTCTTCCGGCTGATTCCCTATCCAGCGGAGCTCACGCTCACCGCGGTCGTCCGCCTGACTGCCGGTCTTCGTCCTGCCTGGACGACCCGGCTCGCCGGCTCTCTTCCGTACCGGCATCACGAGCTGATCTACCTTCCCCTCGCTTTCCTTGCGGGCTTTCTGGTCCGACTGGGAGAGGAGAACCCTGCAGAAGGTCGACTCGCCTTGGCCGAGGCCGCTGCTTCGCTGGGCCAGAAGGGGCCGGCCCGGCGGGCGCTGGTGGAGCTCCAGGCGCGCTCGCTGGAACGGGCCACCCGGGAGAG
>DASPRL010000123.1 GCA_035624475.1 Terriglobales bacterium | reverse complement strand
GCGTGCAGTTGTCCAACGGCATGGTCATCTTCCTGCAGGAGGACCACGAGCTGCCCCTGATCGACGGCACCCTGGTCATCCGCGGCGGCGGACGCGACGTGCCCGCAGCCAAGACCGGGATGGTCGGCATCTACAGCGCCTCCTGGCGCACCGGCGGCACCAAGTCGAAGACCGGCGACGAACTCGACACCTACCTCTCCGACCGCGGCGCCCGCGTGGAGTCGGGCGGCGACGTCGATTCCACCGAGCTCACCTGGTCCTGCCTGAAGGGCGACTTCGACGGCGTCTTCGCCGTGGTCGTCGACCTGCTCCGCAACCCCGAGTTCCGCCAGGACAAGATCGACCTGGCCAAGCAGCAGGCCGCCACCGCCATCTCCCGCCGCAACGACAACATCAACCAGATCGTCGCCCGCGAGGCCGTCAAGCTGGCCTACGGCGCCGACAACCCCTACGCCCGCGTGCCCGAGTACTTCACCGTGGCCGCCGTCACCCGCCAGGACCTCCTCGACTGGCAGCAGAAGTACGTCCAGCCCAATAACATCATCCTGGGCATCGTGGGCGACTTCGACGCTCAGCAGATGGAGGCCAAACTGCGCCAGGCCTTCGACTCCTGGCCCAAGGGCCCGGCGGCGGGGGAAGCCAAGATCGACTTTCCGCCCACCCAACCCGGCGTCTACTTCGCCAACAAGGAAGACGTCAACCAGAGCGAGATCCGCATGGTCTCGCTGGGTATCCGCCGCGACAACCCCGACTACTACGCGGTCGAGGTCATGAACCAGATCCTGGGCTTCGGCTTCGCCTCCCGCCTCTTCAACGACCTGCGCTCCAAGCGCGGCCTGGCTTACTCCGTGGGCGGCGGCCTGACCGCAGCCTACGACCATCCCGGCGTCTTCGCGGTGGGCATCGGCACCAAGAGCCAGACCACCGCCGAGGCCGCCCAGGGGCTGATCGACGAGCTGAACAAGATGAAGACCGACCCGCCCTCCGACTCCGAGTTGCAGTACGGCAAGGACGCGCTGCTCAACACCTTCGTCTTCAACCTCGATTCCCCGGACAAGATCCTGCGCGAGCGCATGAACTACGAGTTTTACGGCTATCCCGCCGACACCCTGGAGCGCTACCGCGCCGGCATCGAGAAGGTCACGCGCGCCGACGTCGAGCGCGTGGCCAAGAAGTACATCCACCCCGAGCAGATGGCGCTGCTGGTGGTGGGCAAGCAGGCGGACTTCGACAAGCCGCTCTCCACCTTCGGCAAGGTGACCACGCTCGATATCACCATCCCCGAGAACGCGCCCGGCGCCCAGCCCGCCGAGGCCGCCCCCGCCGCCTCCAATCCCGAGGGCAAGGCGCTCCTCGCCAAGGTGATCGAGGCCCTGGGCGGCGAGGCCAAGGTGCAGGCGGTCAAGAGCGTGCGCGTGGCCTCCAGCCTGACTCTGAAGACGCCGCAGGGCGAATTCACGCTGGCGGCCGAGAACCAGACCCAGTATCCCGACCGCACTGTGGTGAAGCTCCAGACCCCGGGCGGTGAGCAGACCGTGGTCATCTCGCCGGCGGCCGCCTTCGTCAGCATGGGAGGACAGACCCAGGACATTCCCCCGGCCCGCCAGGCGGAGCAGATGAAGGGCCTCCACCGCGACGCCCTCTTCGTGGCCCAGCACGCCGCCGATCCTGGCTTCGTCTTCGCGGCGGCGGGCTCAGAGAAGGTCGGCGACATCCAGGCCGCCGTCCTCAACGTCGATACCGGCGGCAATGCCTTCCGCTGGTACGTCGACCCGGCCACCGGCCACGTCCTGCGCTCCGTCTACCACACCGTGGGCATGGCCGGCCCCACCGAGGAGGTGGCCGACTACTCCGATTGGAAGACGGTGGACGGCGTCACCTTCCCCTTCAAAGTCAGCGTCAGCCAGAACGGCCAGGTGGTGCGCAGCATCGAGGTCAAGGAGATCCAGGTCAACCCCGCCATCGATCCCAAGCTCTTCGAGAAGCCGGCGGGGGCGGCCAATCCCGGCCAGTAGGTCCGCGGAGCAAGCGCCGCGCTCGCCGCGCCCCAACCGCGCGATCCTCAGGCGCAGCTAGGCCGCCGTCTGCTTGCGCTCCGCCCATCGCCCTTCCGCGATCTCCGCCACCCGCTGCGGGCCGGCGGCCGGCGCCTCGATCTTCTTCGCGCGGCCTGCGAGTTCGCGGAAGGCCGAGGCCATGTCCGTGTGGCCCGCCGCCTCGGCGTCGAGAAACAGCGAGAGCACCGCGCTCGTCGCCCTCGACAGTGCGGCGGCGGCCAGATGCACGAACACCGCCAGCACCGTGGCCAGGAGAAGGAATAACCACAGGACGGAGGCCGCCACCAGCCTCAGCAGACGTACCAGGAACCTGAGCGCGGGCGAGGACCGGTCCGTTCGCATCTGCTCCAGGGTCATCGAATCCTCCAGCACCCCCGACCTTCTGATGGACCTACCTTAGCAACCGCGGCTCGCCGCCGGCAGTGATAACCGTCACCTCGCTCCGGTCACCCGCTCCCCGGGGGGCGGCCCGCACAACGAGTGGCGGCCGCCGGCCATGACAGGTGGTGGCCTCGTCACCCTTCACCTATGCGGGGCAGGGCTGGCACGCGTTCGCCGGGGTCTTCTTCGATCCTTGGCTGGGGTTGCACTACTTCCAGCGGACTCCCCTGGGCGCCCTGAGAAGGCTCTCTTGACCAGGTTCCGCAGACGTAGGAATCCCAGATGAGGGGGACATACAGGCTCTCCGGGATGTACGGACCGGAACTCCGAACGCGAGCCCGTGGCAGCGAGGAGAGGAGCCTTGCCGGAGTGACGGAAGGGTGGCTTGGGTCGCCGGCCTGCCCTCGGGTCCCGGGGCCTGCGGTGGAGCCCTGTTGGGCCAGTGCGGGCACGGCCAGCAGAACCGCGAGTGTCAGGCAGAGAGCCAGGTGGCGCATCACCCAACCTCACCTCCTCCTACACCTGGGAACCCTGGATGCCGAGAGAAGTCGCGGCTCCGGCCGCGGTCGGGCTCCGTCTCTGCTCTTTCTCTTCGTGCTCTCCGTGATGTCGGCCCGCGCCTCGGGCGACGGCGACATCCGCATCGAGAAGTTCTGAAGCCGCGCGGGCCTAGCGGCAGCGTGTGTCCGTCAGTTCCGCCACATCCTTGGTCAACTCGCCGGAGGTGCTCATCTCTTGGGATGGCGCCGCCTCCAGCATGTAGGTCACGCGGTCGGGCAACACGTAGAGGTGCTGGCCCGAGAGCCGCGTGGGCTTGGCCTGGGTGAAAGGGCCCATCTCCTCGGCCTGGTAATGGACGTTGCGGTGGTTGTAGCAGTGCTTGCCGGTGGGATCGATGAACAGCGTGGGCTGCGCCAGCCCGCGGGAGGCAAGTTGCTCCCTCGAGACGCTCCCGATCTCCTGGCCGTCGAATCGCACCACGCCGCCTTCCGGGCAGACCGGCAGGTAGGACATGATCTGCGTCGCCTTGTGGGCGGGCAGACGGTAGGCCGCCTGCCCCAGGCGCACCTCGCCTTCGTCGCCGTCGCGATTGTCCACCCAGAACCAGAACACCTGCTCCGTGTAGGACGATGGGTAGTAATACTCCGCGTGCTCCTCGGGAACGGTGGGGGAGTACTCCCGCACCATGATCGTAGCCGGCTGCAGGGCGACCTCCCGCCAGCCGCACGGGGTCAAGACCTGGGCCACCACCGAGGGCTGGGTGTAGGTGGTGCCCTGCGCGCTGCCATCGGCCTCGAAGGTCCAGGCCTCGGCACCTGGGGTCTCGTCGGCATGGACCTCTTTGATCTCGCGTCCGTTGGCGTAGAAGCGGATGGGGATCTCATTGGCCAGGACCTTGCCGACGCTCACCCGGGTGCGCACCGGGAGGGCTTTGGGCTGCGACCGGCACCCGCAGCATCCCAGCCACACGGCCAGCCCGGCCAGCATCCACGTCCTTCTGCGCCACCTGGTTTTCATGGCGAGCGAGTCTAGCACGAAGAGGTGAAGCTGCCCGGAGCGGGCGCAGCCCCTCGCGCGAACGATCCCGAGGCCAACTGCTTCCAAATCCCCCTATTCCGCGTTGCCGCCATCTGTTACCCTTCCGCATCCACAACGGGAGAGAGCATGTCGGAAAACAAGACCCAGGCCACCCAAGCCAGCGTGGACCGCTTCCTCGATTCGCTGCCCCAAGCTCGCCGTGCCGACGCCAAGGCGCTGGTCAAGCTCATGCGATCCGTGTCGCGCCAGAGGCCCAGGATGTGGGGGCCATCCATCGTCGGCTTCGGCAGCTGCCACTACCGCTACGCCAGCGGCCGCGAAGGCGACATGCCGCTGCTGTGCTTCTCGCCGCGCAAGACTGCGAGCGTCGTCTACAACATGGCTTCGGCCGAGAAGGCCCTCCTGCAAAAACTGGGCAAGCACGCGCTCAGTGGGAGTTGTCTCCACATTGCTAGGCTTTCCGACGTCGATCCCAAGGTCCTGAAGACGCTGCTCGCCAAGTCGTTGGCCAAAATGCGCGCGCAATACGGGAAGTAGCGGCGGCGCGAAGTCATTACCCTCCCGGCCTTTGCTCTCCAGCACTTGACAGAGGCGCCGCCGCGAAACTATTATAGGCGAACAAAAAGCGAAAGCAGGAGCTATGCCCTCCTCCGCCCTCTCCCTCTTCGAGCCCTCCCCCAGCCGCCTGGTGGGCATCGCCCGCCTCGCCGCCCAGGGCCAGTCCCTCGAGCATCTCCGCCAGGTCGAGTACCTCTCCCTGCCCGTGCGCAGCCTGCTCAACCGCTGCGACTCCGCCCGCGTCCCTTTCCCCTGGACCATCAATCCCTACCGCGGCTGCGAGTTCGCCTGCCAGTACTGCTACGCCCGCTACACCCACGAATTCATGGAACTGCGCGACCCCGCCGCCTTCGAGCGCCAGATCTTCGTCAAGCAGAACGCCGGCTGGCTGCTGCGCCGCGAATTGCGCCGGGTCAAGCCGGGCGAGGAGATCGCCATCGGCACCGCCACGGACCCTTACCAGCCCGCCGAGCGCCAGTTCGAGGTCACCCGCGCCATCCTGGAGGAACTGGCGCGCCACCACGGCCTCACCC
>DASPRL010000122.1 GCA_035624475.1 Terriglobales bacterium | reverse complement strand
GGGCTCTCCGGGCCGGCCATCAAGCCCATCGCCCTGCGCATGGTGTACGAGGCGGCGCACGCCGTGGACATCCCGGTGATCGGCATGGGCGGCATCTCGACCGCGGAGGACGTGATCGAGTTCATGCTGGCGGGCGCGGCCGCGGTCCAGATCGGCACCGCCAGCTACTGGGACCCCTGCGCCACCGAGAAGATCGTGGACGCGCTCCACCGCTGGTGCGTGGAGCACCAGGTGGAGCGCATCACCGACCTGATCGGGGGGCTGCAGACGGGGCCGCCGGGATGAGATCCCCTCAGACCGCGCCGGCTCAGTGCCGGTTGGCCTGGCAGCCGGAAAACGAGAAGGAGACCCGGAACGGTGAGCCCGCCTGGGATCCGCTCACATCGAGCGTCCGGGGCAAGGGCAGGCCGTTGACCTCCTGGTAGTCGATCTTCACGGTGAGCGCGGTGGCGTCTTCCGGGGTCTTGCCCTGATAGTCGGCCTGGTAGCCGGCCAGCAGCAGGCCTTCGCGGCTGGTCAGAAACTGCGGCCGGATCGAGCTTCGGAACTCCGGCGAAATGATCCTGAGTTCGTGGATCACCAGGTCCTTCCCCATCGTGGTCACGACGTCGGAGGTCCCTTCCTTGTAGGAGAGGCTCCACTCACCACCTTGATCGTCCAGTTGGTATTCGCTGTCGACCGCGGGGAACGGGGAGGTGAGCATGAAGGGCGACCAGGTGTCAAAGAAGCCGGAGATGGCCTGCTCCGCGCCCCCATAGATCTGGTTCAGGCCCTTGGCCATTTCGTCATTCTCCGCCGGAACACTGGTATGGGTGACCTTGGTGGAACCCGCGGTGTCGAACTTCACCGTGAACTGGATCTGTTTCAGGAGGGCGACGGTCCGGTCGGCGCGGGCCGGGTCGGATTTCCGCAGGTCCTGCAGCAGAGCTTCCCAGTCCGGCGTCGTAGTGCATTGGAAGTCGGAGAAACCGTGCGCGTTCAGGCTGTAGTAGCTGCCTCGCGCCTGTTGCAGGACCTGTCGCTTGTCCTTCTCCGCGGCCGTCGCCGGAACCACCAGCCAGAGCGCGAGCAGGAGTGCGGCAGCCGATCCGAAGCGCCGCCGGGCGGTTTGGCTCATGTTCATCTCCTTGAACTCCGAGGGAAGCAGCATTATCCCGCATTCGAGGGGCGTCCGGCAGCGCTTTTACTGCCTGCCCGGACTCTAATGTCCGGCGGGCATCAGCCCCGGCCGCACGCGCAGGAAAAGCTGGAACGAGACCGGGTTGCCGCCGTAGGCCGCGTCCAGCGACGCGGGCTTGGAGTAGAAGGTCACGGCCGCGCCCAGGCCCACCTGCAGCCTGCGGTCGTGCACCAGGTCGCGCACGCCGCCGAAGGTGTAGGCCCCGACGCGGTACTGGGGCGCGGGCGGCGGCAGCGCCGGGAAGAGTTCGTCGCGGTCCACCAGTTCCAGCCGGGTGAAAGCGTAGTCCTTGTCGAGGAAGTTCAGCTCCGACTCCAGCAGGTAGCTGTTCTGCGTGCTGCGCTGCTGCAGTTTGCGGTTGCGTCCCCAGACCAGCGAGGTGGCCCAGCCTCCGCGCGCGATGGGACGGTTGTAGGTGAGCGAGGCCGTCTGGCGGGCGATGTCGGTGGCTTCGGTGGCCTCCGGGCGCACCAGGTGGCCGAAGCTGTACTGCGCCTCCCAGTTCTTGCTCGGGCGCGCCGAGGCCCGTACCGACCAGGAGTCCATGGGCGCGAAGTCGAAGTCGTAGCGGGCCTCGTCGGGCTCGCGTCCGTTGAAGAGCGAGGCTTCCAGCTTGACCGGGCCGAGCACGAAGCCGCTAGTCACCACGCCGTAGCTGATGTGGGTGGAATCCTGGACATGGTGGCCGAGGGGCGCCGCCGGGACGTCCATCGCGGAGTAGCGGTGCAGGTACGCGACCGGCCCCAGCGCGGGCTCGCCCGCGGGCGCGGCGTAGAAGTACCAGCTCACCTTCGCGCGGATGGGCGCGCTGTAAAGCAGCGATAGTTCCCCGAAGACGTCGTGGGGATGCTGGTGGTCCACCAGCGGCCGGCCGTGGTAGGTCTCGCCCGTCTGGAAAAGTTCGGGGAAGCCGGGATGGGGCGCGGTAAGGGGCTCGGCGGAGAGCATCTGGCGGAACTCGAGGGTGCCGCGGCCCAGCTTGTGGCGCTCCATGAACATGGCGAAGTCCATGGCCTGGGCCTTGCCCGCTCCCCGCGGCCCGCCCTGCTGGTTGTAGCCAGCCACCAGGTTGCCGTGGACCATGAAGCTCCAGCCGCCCCGCTGGAGCATCCACATGTGCTCGGGGATGGACTGGGGCTGCCAGGCGGTGCCGGAGGCGAACTCGAGGGGAGCAGGCTTCTCCGGCATGTTCATGCCGGGCATGGGCGACCTCTGCTGCGCGGCCGCGGTCAGGGCAAGCGCGAGGACCAGGGGAAAGGCCAGGATCCGCAGCACCGGCTCAGCCGCCCAGGCGGGAGGTGATCTGGTTGGGGATGCGGTCACGGATCTCCTGGGGCAGCTTCTCGTGGATGCGGCGCGCGCCCAGCTTGGCCGCGTCCACCATGACCAGCGGGGCGGGAGTGGCGATGGCCACGATCACCCATACCAGCAGGGAGAAGAGGAAGCCGGCGAGGGCGGCCAGCTCCAGCAGGAGCGCGTGCTTGGGATCGAAGTAATGGATGGCGCCGAAGGCCACTAGGAAGACGCCGGCGGAGAGGGTGGTGAGCGCGATCAG
Source organism: Terriglobales bacterium (assembly GCA_035624475.1). Classification (NCBI taxonomy): domain Bacteria; kingdom Pseudomonadati; phylum Acidobacteriota; class Terriglobia; order Terriglobales; species Terriglobales bacterium. Next base: position 6,915 of record DASPRL010000122.1, on the reverse strand, counting down.
GCCGAGGTCGATGGTGCGGTGCAGGCGCTGGCGGGCGCGGCAGCGGGCGCACTCCGCGAAGTGCTGCTCATAGTCGCCGCGCATCTCGGGAGCGATCCCGGAGATGTCGTAGCGCCAGCCGGCCAGGATCTCGCCGACCACGCGATCCACACACTGTTGGCTCATGACTACAGACGAATGGCGTCCAAGGGCTGCGCTTGCGAGGCCAGCAGCAGCCGGTTATGCAGCAGGCTGCGGCGCGGTCCCAGCGCCTTTTCGGCCGTCTCCCTGGCGATCTCCGGGTGATTGTTCTGCTCCGAGAGGTGGGCCAGCACGACGAAGGCAGCTCTTCCATCATAGTCGCTGGCAAAGAAATCCGCGAGGGCCTCGTTGGAGAGGTGGCCCACGCGGCTCATCACTCGTTGCTTGACCGCCCAAGGGTAGGGGCCGCCGCGCAGCATCTCCAGGTCGTGGTTGGACTCGACCATGAGCACGTCGCAGTGGCGGATGTGCTCGCGCACGTTGGCAGGCAGGTAGCCCAGGTCGGTGACGATGGCCAGCTTCACGCCCTCGGCCGAGAAGGCGAAGCCCACCGGGTCGGCGGCGTCGTGGGGCAGGGTGAAGGGCGTGACCGTGATGTCGCCCACCTGGAAGCTGCGGCCGGCGGCGAAGACTTCCAGGCGGTCGAGGCGGCTGGCCTGGGGAGCCTGGGGATCGCGCACCTGCCGCCGCCAGGCCTCGTGGGTGGCGCCGGTCATGTACACGGGGACCTTGGTGCGGCGCGCCAGCACGGGCAGGCCGGCGACGTGGTCGGAGTGCTCGTGGGAGATGAGGATGGCGGCGAGCGCGTGCGGGGCTTCCCCGGCGGCGTGCAGGCGGCGCAGGGTCTCGCGGCAGGAGAGTCCCGCGTCCACCAGGATGGCGGTGCGGGAGGTGGCGACGACGGTGCAGTTGCCCTTGCTGCCGCTGGCCAGCACCGTCAGACGAAACGCCATGCGGCTGAGCATAGCATGACTCTGGCCGCGGCGGGATTGGCGATCGCGCATCGCGGCAGGGCAGGCCCTACGGCACCCAGTCGGCGATATAGATGTCGATGGCTTCGCGGCTCTTGCTGTTGCGCTGCGAGGCGAAGACCAGCTTCTTCCCGTCGGGGCTGAACATGGGGAAGCCGTCGAAGCCTTCGCTGTAGGTGATGCGCTCCAGGCCGCTGCCGTCCAGGCCGACGGCGTAGAGCTCGAAGTTGCCCATCCCCGGCCCCGAATGCACGTTGGAGGCGAAGATGATGCGCTTGCCGTCGGGGAAGAAGAAGGGCGCGAAGCTGGCAGCGTTCAGGTGGGTGATCTGGCGCTTCTGGCTGCCGTCGGCGCGCATGATCCAGAGTTCCAGCGTGGTGGGATGGTAGAGGCCCTGCTTCAGCAGCCCTTGGAACTCGGCGATGTCCTGCTTGCTGGTGGGATGGTAGGCGCGGTAGACGATCCACTGCCCGTCGGGAGAAAAGAAGGGGCCGCCGTTGTAGCCCAGCTCGTGGGTGAGGCGCTTCAGGTGGCCGCCGTGGGCGTCCATGGTGTAGATGTCGAGGTTGCCGTGGCGCAGCGAGGTGAAGACGATCTTCTTGCCGTCGGGCGAGACCACCGCCTCGGCGTCGTAGCCCCAGTGGTGGGTGAGTTGCCGGATGTCGGAGCCGTCGGGGCTGGCAGCGTAGATCTCGTAGCCGGGATACAGGGCCCAGCGGTAGCCCTTGGACCAGTCGGGCGGCGGCGGGCACTCCATGCTGGTCTTGAAGGTAGAGGCGTAGAGGACGCGCTTGCCGTCGGGAAAGAAGTAGGCGCAGGTGGTGCGGCCGCCCTTCGACATCTGGCGCACGTTCGAGCCGTCCGTGTTCATGGTGTAGATCTGGTCGCACTGGCCGCCCGGGGGCGTGGCCTGAAAGATGAGCTGGCGGCCGTCGGCGGAGAAGTAGGCCTCGGCGTTGGTGCCGCCGAAGGTGAGCTGGCGCAGGTTGCGCAGGTGGGACTCCTGCGGGGTGCGCAGGTCGGCGGGCTGTTGTGCGGCTAGCACCGCCGCGCAGCACAGCAAGGAGACGCGGAGCGCGGTCTTCATCATGCCAGCTCTCCCCTCAGTACTTGTAGAAGCCGCGGCCGCTCTTGCGGCCCAGCCAGCCCGCATCCACCATCTTGATGAGCAGCGGGCAGGGATAATACTTGGGATCGCCCAGCCCGGCGTGCAGCACGCGCATGATATCGAGGCAGACGTCGAGGCCGATGAAGTCGGCCAGGGTGAGCGGGCCCATGGGGTGGTTCATGCCCAGCTTGAAGACCTCGTCCACCGCCTCGGGGGTGGCCACGCCCTCCATCACCGCGTACATGGCCTCGTTGAGCAGAGGCATGAGCACGCGGTTGGAGACGAAGCCGGGGGCGTCGTGCACCTCCACCGGGCTCTTGTCCAGGTTGGTGGCCAGCGCCGTGATGGCGGCGCAGGTCTCGTCGGAGGTGGCCAGCCCGCGGATGACCTCCACCAGCTTCATCACCGGCACGGGATTGAAGAAGTGCATGCCGATGACCTTGTCGGGACGCTTGGTGAAGCCGGCCAGCTTGGTGATGGAGATGGAGGAGGTGTTGGAGGCCAGGATGACCTCGGGTCGGCAGATGCGGTCGAGGTCGCGGAAGATCTGCTGCTTGAGTTCCAGCTTCTCGAAGACGGCCTCGACCACCAGGTCGCACTTGGCGAGCACGGCGCGGTCGACGACGGTCTCGATCTTCTGCAGGGCGCTGGCGCGGTCGTCGGCGGAGATCTTGGCCTTGGCCACCTCGCGGTCCAGGTTCTTGCCGATGGTGTCGAGGGCGCGGTCGAGCAGCCGCTGCTCCACGTCGCACAGCACCACGTGATAGCGGTTCTTGGCGAAGACGTGGGCGATGCCGTTGCCCATGGTGCCGGCGCCCACCACGCCGACGATCTTGATGTCCATGATGAGTGCCTCCGAACAGGAATGACTTGCTACCCGGGCCAGGAAGGAACGATCAACACACGAGTGTAACAAATGGAAAAGGGGACGCAAAAAGATTGCGTCCCCGAAGCGGAGGAGCGGCGGCTATTCGTGGTAGGCGAAGCTGAGCTTGATGCCGGCGACCTCGATGACGTCGCCCTCGGCCAGCTCTTTCTGGCCGGCGATGTCGGCCCCGTTCACCTTCACCTTGACCGCCTTCTCGGAGGCGGCGATGAAGTACCTGGAATCGCGCTTGCTGATGCTGGCCGCCACCTTGGGCGCGAACCAGCCCTTCAGCTTGATGGAAGCCATCTCCGACTTGCCGATCACGGTGAGCTTGCCGCTGAGGGTGTACTGGGGCTCGCCGGTCTTGCCCGCCAGCACGCTGAGCACGCCGGTGCGCTCCTTGGGAGCCGCCGCGGGCGGGGCGGGCGCGGCTGGAGCGGCCGGGACCGCGGCCGGAGCCGGGGCACCGCCGGCTTCAGCGGCAGGCGGGGCGGCGGCCGGCGTTCCCTCCTTGGCGGCGCGCGCTGCCGCCATCATCTCCTTGGCCTTCTTGGTGTCGAGCACCACCGTGGCCTCCAGCTTGGGGACTGCGGGAATGGTGGTGTGGTCGGCGGCGAGGGTGTGCTGCCCAGGCGTGTCCTCGTGCCACTCGTCCTTGAAGACGAGGGTGTGCTTGCCGATCAGCATGCTGTCGCCGTCCTTGAGCACCGACTTGCTGACCCGCTGGTTGTTGAGATAGGTGCCGTTGAGGCTGTTGTTGTCCTCGAGCACGTAGTGGTCGGTCTCCCAGGAGATCTTGGCGTGATGTCCCGAGACCGCCAGGTTGTCCACCTGGATGAGGTTATCGGGCAGGCGGCCGATGGTGACCGTCCCCTGCGCCAGGGTGAATTCCTTCAACACGTTCTGCTCGAACTTCAAATAGAGTTTTGCCATTCCGGGCTCCGGGTGGAGAAAAGTCTGCGATACCAGGGCTCGTCCTGCAGGCGGATGAGGATGCAGGTGATGTTGTCGTCGCCGCCATGGTCCTTGGCCGCCTGGATGAGGGCGTCGCAGGCGGCCGCGAGGCCGCGGGCCGAGCGCACCAGCTCCAGCAGGCGGTCGTCCTTCACGTGCTTGGTGAGGCCGTCGGTGGCCAGCAGCAGCATGTCGCCGGGCTGGCCCACCAGGTCGTCCAGGTCGGGCTCCACCACCTCTTCCGAGCCCAGAGCACGGATGATGATGTTCTGCATCTCCGAGTGCTCGGCTTCCTCGCGGGTGATGAGGCCGCGGCGCACCTGCTCCATCACCAGGGAGTGATCGTCGGTCAACTGCTGGATGGAGCCCTGGCGCAGCAGGTAGATGCGGCTGTCGCCCACGTGGGCGATGGAGACGAAGTTCCCCTTCACCAGCACGGCCACGATGGTGGAGCCCATGCCGGCGCGCTCCGAGGTCCCCGAGGCCGCCTGGAAGATGGCGCCATTGGCCATCTGGATGGCGCTGCCCAGGGCGTTGGCGCGCTCCGAGACCCCTTCCACGGCCTTGCCCACCAGCGGGTAGCTGCCGTTGTTGGCGGCCTGGCGGAAGTAGCTGAGCACCGTGTCCACGCCCATCTTGCTGGCCACCTCGCCGGCGGCCTGTCCTCCCATGCCGTCGCAAACCACAAAGATGCCATAGCGCGCGTCGTACCCGAAGTTGTCTTCGTTGTTGGTACGCACGCACCCGATATCGCTCTTGCCGGCTACCTGGACGGTTAGGCTCATTCCGCTGTCGGTCGCGCCGTACGGCGCGAAATCATTGTACTGCCGGTCCTTGCCCGGCAAGCAGGCCAGCACCCTCCCCGGCACTCTGCACTCCATCCCCTTGGGGGCCGCCCTCCGGATGGGGGGATGGCGCGCAAGCAGTCCGGTGCCAAGGCGGATTCCCGGGAGTGGCTGAGGAGGAAGCTGGCGGATTGTAGCGGCCCAAGTTGCCGGAAATCAAGGGGTTTGTGGATTTCCACAAATCACCCTGGGGCCGGCGGACATGGCCTTCCGTGCCCCCGGATTCCCGTTTTGGGGTACAGCACGGCGGAAGCAGAAGGCATCTGAGCAGAGTGTGGACGTAAAATGCAAGTGCCAGGCCCGGCAGGCCACTGGCCGCCCCGGCACGGGAGGAGAGAGCCAATGCGAAAGACTTTGCTGACTGCGATCTTGACGTTGGGAGTAGCGCTGGTTCTGAGCGCCCCGGCCCTGGCCCACGATCCGGACGATAACGGGCAGCGGGACGCCCGCCAGAACGGGTACCAGTACGGCTACCGGGACGGCTACCAGCACGGGCGGGTCGATCGCGACCACCGGGCCGGCTACGACTACCGCAGCGACGACTACCAGCGCGGCGACAACGGCTACAACAACTCCATGGGCAGCCGCGGCCAGTTCAAGCAGGGCTACCGCGACGGCTACAAGACCGGATACGACGACGGCTTCAACAACCGCAACCCGCGCTATGGCTGGGGCGACGACCGCGACCGCGACGGCGATCATGATCGCGACCGCGACGACGGCTACCGCGGCAACAACAACTACAACAACTACCACGACGTCGCCTACAACACCGGCTACCAGGACGGTCTGCACGACGGCTCCAAGGATCGCGGCACCGGGCACTCCTATCGCCCGCACGAACACGACACCTGGAAGGATGCCGACCACAACCTGAGCACGGTGCACAACGTGGACAAGCAGGACTACAAGAACATCTATCGCCAGGGCTACGAGCGCGGCTACCAGCAGGGCTACGGCCGCTACTGAGCCGCACCTCAGAAACAGCAAAGCCGCCGGAACTCCGGCGGCTTTCTTCATTTCTGATGCGGCCGGCTAGCGCTTGGTGGCCACCTGCAGGCGGACCAGGGCGCGCTCCAGGGCCACCAGGGCACGGTCGAAGTCGGTCTCGGGATCGCCGCCTTTGAGGCGGGCCTCGGCGCGGTCGCGGGCCTTCTGGGCGCGGGCCACGTCGATCTCCTCGGCTTTCTCGGCCGTCTCCGCCAGGATGGTGACCCGGTCGGGCAGGACTTCGGCGAAGCCCCAGGCCACCGCCAGGTGGCTGGTGATCTCGACGTTGCGATAGGTGATCTCGCCCACCGCCAGCTCCGTGATCAGGGGCGCGTGCCCGGGCAGGATGCCCAGGTAGCCGTTCTTGCCGGGGAGCTGCATCTCCGCAGCCACGTCGCTCACCACCCGGCGGTCGGGGGTGACGATCTCGAGATGGAAGGTGGGTTCCATCAGGCGGCGCTGGTGGCCTTCATCCTCTCCGCGTGCTCCAGGACCTCGTCGATGGCGCCCTTCATGTAGAAGGCCTGCTCGGGGATGTCGTCGTGCTTGCCCTCGATGATCTCCTTGAAGCTGCGCACGGTGTCGGCGACCTTCACGTACCGCCCCTTCATGCCGGTGAACTGCTCGGCCACGTGGAAGGGCTGGGAGAGAAACTTCTGGACCTTGCGGGCGCGGGCCACCACCAGCTTGTCGTCTTCGCTCAACTCGTCGATGCCCAGGATGGCGATGATGTCCTGCAGGTCCTTGTAGCGCTGCAGGGTCTTCTTCACCGCCTGGGCCACGTCGTAGTGGTCCTGGCCGACGATGCGGGGATCGAGGATGCGCGAAGTCGAGGCCAGCGGGTCCACCGCCGGGTAGATGCCGATCTCGGTCAGCGGCCGCGACAGCACGGTGGTGGCGTCCAGGTGGGCGAAGGTGGTGGCGGGAGCGGGATCGGTGAGGTCGTCGGCGGGCACGTAGATAGCCTGCACCGAGGTCACCGAGCCCGTCTTGGTCGAGGTGATGCGCTCCTGGAGTTCGCCCATCTCGGTGGCCAGGTTCGGCTGGTAGCCGACGGCGGAAGGCATGCGGCCGAGCAGCGCCGAGACCTCCGAGCCCGCCTGGGTGAAGCGGAAGATGTTGTCGATGAAGAGCAGGGTGTCGGCGCCCTCGGCGTCG